>JAHFOZ010000340.1 GCA_023261405.1 Planctomycetota bacterium | reverse complement strand
CGAACGCGAAGAGGAGCGCGTAGAAGGCCAGGATCGCCGGGACGGGGATGAAGTGCAGCGGGGTGTCCACCTCGATGGAGGGCATGAAGTGGAGGATGCCGGCGGTCGGGAGGGCGACCAAGAAGGGGGTCGAGGCCAGCACGCGGAAGAAGCGGTCGGACCGGGTTCCGGGCCTGGGTCCGAACCGGACGAGGAGTGCCGCCCCGAGGGTGAGCATCAGGAGGTAGTAGAGGAACCAGAGGTGGGCGGGGGAGAGGTTGCGGAGGGCGGGGGTCGTGTCGATCGCCGGGAACCGTGCGAGCGGGACCTGGGGCGGCTTCACCGACTTCCCCCAGGTCCAGAGGAGCGCGAGCGCGGCCAGGATCGGGGGGAGGGCGACGAGGAAGGGGAGGAGGACCCGTTTCCCCCGGTGGCGGAGGAGGCCGGAGAGGCCGTGGCGCTCGCAGAGGAGGCGCGCGAAGAACCCCGAGAGGAGGAAGAAGACGGGCAGGCGGAACGCGTGGGAGACCCAGCAGGCGAGATCCACCAGGACGTGCGTGGATCGGTCCTTCACGAACCAGGGGACCGCCGTGTCCATGTAGGACAAGGCCGCATGGAAGAAGATGCCCAGGAGCATCATCGCCGAGCGCAGCGCGTCGAGGTCGTGGTAGCGGGGGCCCTCCCGGGCGGGGCTCGTCATGCGGAAAGGGTAACACCCGCGGGTTGAGCGGGCCACTCATGCTTTGCCGTGTCTGCGGGATTTTGCTAACATCCGCCCCCATGTCGGATGCGCGCGAGGAGCGGCAGAAAAAGCTGGAGGCGCTCCGCGCGCTCGGGCAGGACCCCTTCGGGAAGCGGCTCGACGGCGCCCAGCCCGCAGGATCGTTCACGTCCCGCTTCGCCGAGCTCGAGACCAAGCCCGTCCTGGCCGCCGGACGGGTCACCGCTCTGCGGTCCATGGGGAAGGCCGCGTTCCTCGACCTGCGCGACTGGACGGGGAAGGTCCAGGTCTACGCCAAGAAGGACAAGCTCGGGGCCTCCTGGCCGGTCTTCGAGAACGTCCACATCGGCGACCTCGTGGCGTTCGGCGGACCGCTGGGAAAGAGCAAGACCGGGGAGATCACGATCTTCGCCGAGAGCTTCACCTTCCTCACCAAGGCCCTCCACCCGCTCCCCGAGAAGTTCCACGGGCTCACGGACCCGGAGATCCGATACCGGCAGCGCTACCTCGACCTCATCGCCAACCCCGAGGTCATGCAGAAGTTCCTCAAGCGCACGAGGGTCCTGTCCCTCATGCGCCGCTTCCTGGACGACCGCGGGTACGTCGAGGTCGAGACCCCCATGATGCACTCGATCCCCGGCGGCGCCGCCGCGCGCCCCTTCGCGACGCACCACAACGCCCTCGACATGAAGCTCTTCATGCGCATCGCGCTCGAGATCCCGCTCAAGAAGCTCCTCGTGGGCGGCGTGGAGAAGGTCTACGAGATCGGGCGGGTCTTCCGCAACGAGGGCGTGGACACGCAGCACAATCCGGAGTTCACCCTCCTCGAGCTCTATCACGCCTACGGCGACCTGCGGACCATGATGGAACTCGTGGAAAGCCTCGTCGTCTCCCTGGCGAAGGAGGTCGCGGGCGGGACGAAGCTTCCCTTCGGCGGGCGCACGATCGACGTCACGCCCCCCTGGCCCCGCCGGGAGTTCGGCGACCTCATCCGCGAGCACGCCGGTGCCGATCCGGGGGACCTGGACGCCTGCCGTGCGAAGCTCGCCGGACGGCACGTGGACGCCGCGAAGCTGAGCAAGGTGGAGCTCATCGACGAGCTCTTCGGCCAGTTCGTCCAGCCCAGGCTGGAGGACGCCTGCTTCGTCATCAACCAGCCCATCGAGATGACCCCCCTCTGCCGCGAGCTGCCCGGCCGCCCCGGCGTCGCCGACCGCTTCGAGATGTACGCGGCGGGTTTCGAGCTTGCAAACGCCTACACCGAATTGAACGACCCGATCGAGCAGCGCAAGCGTCTTGTAGACCAGGCGGGGGGCGACGAGATGGCCCGCGCCGGGAAGGTGGACGAGGATTTCCTCCTGGCCCTCGAGCACGGGATGCCCCCGGCCGGGGGGGTCGGGATCGGCATCGACCGCCTGGTCATGCTCCTGGCGGACAGCCCTTCGATCCGCGAGGTGATCCTCTTCCCGCTGCTCAGAGAGAATAAAGAATAGAGAATCAAGAATGGAGGGTCGACGCGAGGGGCCCTGGGAATTGAGAATGGAGGGGTTCGCGCGGGCTCCCGCCATCCCTCCACCCTCGATTCTCGATTCTCGATTCTATGTATAAGCTCTTCATGGCGCTCCGGTATCTCCGGGCCCACAAGATCATCTACTTCTCGATCGCGGGCGTGGGCCTGGGGATCATGGCCATTGTCCTGGTCACCTCGATCATGAGCGGCTTCTCACGCGACATGCGCGCGAGGATCCGGGGGATGCAGGCCCACATCGTGGTCACCCCGATCGAGAGGGACAAGTGGATCGTCGACTACGAGTCGCTCGCGGCGGAGATCGCGAAGATCCCCCTGGTCACGGGCTGCTCGCCGCGCGTGGAGTACGAGGCCTGGATGAACCGCGGCACCGGGTACCGCGACGTCCACCTCGTGGGCATCGACCCGGAACGCGAGCCCAGGGTGAGCGAGATCGGGGCGTATTTCCGCAAGGGGGGGAAGGACAGGTTCGATTTCGAGCATGAGTTCGGAAAACCCCGCGAGCGGCCGGGGGCCGTGCTCGGCGTGGAGAACCGCCGCGGCGGCAGCGTCAACCTGCTGACCGCCAAGGCCGACGTCTTCCCGATCATTTGCAACCAGGAATTCGAACTGGTGGGCTACTTCAGCTCCGGGATGGCGGAGTACGACTCCTCCTACCTGTTCATGCACCTCAAGGACGCCCAGGACTTCCTGAAGCTCTCCGCCACGGAGGAGCAGCGCGCCACCGTGAACGTGCTGGCCGTGGGGGTGGACGACTACGAGCGGAACGGCCGCGCCGTGCGGGAGGCGATCCTCGCCCGGCTCCACGAGCGCCGGCCCTGCCGCGACGATTCCTGGCATGCCATGGGCCAGTGCGGCATGTACAAGACGACGACGTGGGAGCAGGCGCGGCGCATCCTCCTCTCCGCGGTGGAGGTCGAAAAGGGGCTCCAGCTCATCATCATGTTCCTCATCGTGATCGTGGCCTGCTTCAACATCGCCTCGATCTACACGCTGGTGGTGCGCGCCAAGACGCGCGACATCGGCATCCTGCGCGCGCTGGGCGCCTCGGAGGAGGGCGTGACGTTCATCTTCCTCATCAGTGGCGGCCTCTGCGGGCTCATCGGTTCCGCCTTCGGCATCGTGCTCGGGCTGCTGCTCTCGTTCAACCTGAACGCCATCTGCGATTTCGTCCGGGTGGCCTCTCGCGAGATGAACGGCATGCCGCGGGGGGAACTGGCCGCGGCGGAGATCTCGCTCGCGCTCGCCCTGCTGGGCTTCCTCTGGACCTGGGGCGCCTTCTACCGGGAGCGACGGCCGACCCCCTGGGTCAGGATGGTCCTCACGACCGTCTTCCTGGGCGCCGCCGCCTGGCTCGCCACCGGGTGGGTCCCGGAGTACAAGCCGTTCGACCGCTACGATGCCGATCTGCCCCCCGGATTCCGGATGAGCTTCCTTGCCTCCGTGTCGGGCGGCTGGGTCGCGCACCTGGCCGCCTGGCGGTTCCTGGACCGCTGGCGGCAGCGCCCGAGCTGGATCTTCTTCGGCTTCGGTGGAACCGTCGTCTGGATCGCCTTCCTCCTGGCCATCCTGGCGACGGGCACGATCGCCACCTCGATCCTGCTCACCCATCCGGGCCCCGGCTGGCCGGGCCTCGAGCTCTTCCCCCGGCAGATCTACTACCTGGACCGGGTGCCCGTGTACGTCGACTCCACGACCATCTCCGTCATCGTGGGGATGACGCTGGTCGTGAGCGTCATCTTCTCGATCTACCCGGCGCTCCGCGCGGCGGCCGCCAACCCGGTGGAGGTCATGCGGGATGAATGACTTCCTCCGGGTCGAGGATGTCGTCAAGGACTACCCGAGCGGCGAAAGCACGCTTCGGGTCCTGAAGGGCATCACCCTCTCGGTCGAGCCCGGGAAGATCACCGCGATCGTCGGTCCCTCGGGGGCGGGGAAGTCCACGCTCCTCCACCTCATGGGGTTCCTGGACCGGCCCACGTCCGGCGACGTGATCTGGCGGGGCGGCCGTCTCTCGACCCTGGACCGCGCCGCGCAGGCGCGTGTGCGCAACGCCAGCTTCGGCTTCGTCTTCCAGATGTACCACCTCCTGCCGGAGCTCACGGCCCTCGAGAACACCCGCCTCCCGCTCATGATCCGCCATTCCATCGGGGACTGGCTGTCGGGGGCCGGGCGCCATACGGCCAAGGCCCGGGGCCTCCTCGAGCGGCTCGGCCTTGGGGAGCGCCTTCACCACCGCCCCTCCCAGCTCTCCGGCGGGGAGCGCCAGCGCGTGGCCATCGCGCGCGCCCTGGTGGGCGACCCCGACGTCGTCTTCTGCGACGAGCCGACGGGCAACCTGGACGCCGCCACCTCGCGCGGGATCCAGCAGCTCATCGTGGAGCTCTGCAAGGAGACGGGCAGGACCTTCCTCGTCGTCACCCACGACCCCAACGTGGCGGCCCTCGCCCACCGCCAGCTCCGGCTGGTGGACGGGCTCTTCGTGAATTGACCCATTGACGATCTCACCATTGACGATTGCGGCAAAGGGCCACTGACGATCGTGTGATGAGTCGGCTCCCCCCGCGGGGGCAAGGGGGGATGGAACAATCGTCAATGACTCAATCGTCAATGGATCAATACCCTTTGCCTAATGCCCAATGCCTCCCATATGATTGGAATTCCTCACTCATGGCCACCATCCGCGTCAAGACGGGGCCCAACAAGGGCAAGGCGTACGCCATCGCCGATGCGCCGCTCACGATCGGCCGCGAGGAGACCCAGGTCATCCAGATCCTGGACCAGGGCGTCTCGCGGGCCCACGCCGAGGTCTTCCGCATCGGAGAGATGTGCTTCGTCCGGGACAACAGCTCCACCAACGGGACCTTCGTGAACGGCGGCAAGGTGACGGAGGAATCGCTCAAGGCGGGGGACGAACTCCTCATCGGCACCACGGTCCTCGTCTTCGAGGACGCGCCCGCCTCGGGGGAGTCCGGATCCGTGGAGTTCGAGGGCGACGCGAACGCGAAGATCGACACCACCTCGGTGGAGCTCAAGGTCACGGAGAAGGTGGAGCGCGTCGCCGGACCGGCCACGAAGGAGGTCGAGTCCCGGACCCTCGCGCTGCTCGACCGCATCGGGGGCGCGCTCCGCGGGGCGCGGGACCTGGGCCCCGCCCTCGAGCAGGCGGTGGACATCGTCTGCCGCGCGATCCGGGCCTCCCAGGGCTTCCTTTTCCTCGAGGACCGGGCGACCGGGAAGCTCGTCCCGCGGGCCGTGGTGGAGCATGACGACGCGGGGCGGGACGCCAAGGTGAACCGCACGATCATCGGGAGGGTCCAGCAGAACCGGATGCCGCTCCTCACGACGGATGGGGGGGCGGAGGACGGCGGCCCCCCCGGGAAGAGCGTCCTCCTGAAGTCCATCAAGTCCGTGATCTGCGTCCCGGTGCTCGTCGGGGACCGCCTCGAGGGGATCCTCTACTTCCAGTCCAGCGCGTCGGACCGGGGCCTCTCGGTGGAGGACCTGGAGCTTGCCGCGGGGGCCGCGCTCCAGCTCTCGCTCGCGCTGGCCACCGCGGGCGCGCGGGAGCAGCTCCGCAAGGGCCTCATGGGGGCCATCCGCGCCCTGG
>JAHFOZ010000339.1 GCA_023261405.1 Planctomycetota bacterium | reverse complement strand
TTCTGCTACACCCCTTCCATGACCGCCGAGCCCAGCACGCTCGCCGAGCTCTTCACGATGGGCGAGGAGCGCTACCCGCGCCCCGACCGGTTCCTCCAGAAGACCGGCGGCGTCTACCGTCCGATCTCCACCGCCGAGTTCGGCCGCCGCGTCCGCGCCTGCGCCGGGGCGCTCGCGGCGGCGGGCATCGGCCACGGCGACCGCGTGGCGATCCTCTCGTACAATCGCGTGGAGTGGGCGATCGCCGACTACGCCTGCCAGTGGCTCGGCGCCGCGGACGTCCCGATCTACTCCACGCTCCCGCCCGACCAGTGCGCCTACATCCTCCAGGACTCGGGCGCGAAGGCGATCTTCGTGGAGGACGCCGCGCAGCTGGAAAAAGTGAAGGGGGCCGTCCCGCTCGCGGTGTCGTTCGACCCGGCCCCCGGGGCCGTCTCCTTCGAGGACTTCCTCGCGAAGGGGGGGGCGCCGCCGCCCTCCCCCGCGAAGCCCGACGACCTGGCCACGCTCATCTACACCTCGGGCACCACGGGCGTCCCCAAGGGGGTGATGCTCACGCACCGGAACCTGGTGACGAACTGCATCGCCTCCTGCGAGGTGATGGGGTGCACCGCTAGTGACCTGGCGCTCTCCTTCCTCCCTCTCTCCCACAGCTTCGAGCGGATCCTGGACTACTCCATGTACTGGCGGGGCGTCAGCGTCGCGTACGCGGAGAGCGTGGACAAGGTGGTGGACAACCTGCTGGAGGTCCGCCCCACGGTGCTGGGCGCCGTGCCGCGCTTCTACGAGAAGATCTACGCGAAGATCCAGGCCTCCGTGGCGAAGATGACCCCGAAGCAGCGCGGCGTCTTCGAGTGGGCGCGGAAGGTGGGCGCCGTCGACGCCGAGCTCCGCCGCCGCGGCGAGAGCGGGGGCCTGGTCCTCGGCCTGAAGATGTGGCTGGCGCGGAGGCTCGTCTTCGACAAGCTGGCCGCCCGCGTCGGCGGCCGCATCCGCTTCTTCGTCTCCGGCAGCGCGGCCCTCTCGCGGGAAATCATCGAGTTCTTCTGGTCGATCGGCTTCACGCTGCTCGAGGGCTATGGCCTCACCGAGACCTCGCCGGTGCTCACCCTCAACCGGCCCACCTCGACGCGCCTGGGCACCGTGGGGCAGGCGATCCCGGGCGTCGAGCTCAAGATCGCCGCCGACGGCGAGATCCTCGCGCGCGGCCCCAACATCATGCAGGGCTACTACCGCAAGCCCGAGGAGACCGCGCAGGTGCTCCAGGACGGCTGGCTCCTCACGGGCGACATCGGCGAGCTCGACGACGGGGGCTTCCTGAAGATCACCGACCGGAAGAAGGACCTCCTGAAGACCTCGGGCGGGAAATACATCGCCCCGCAGCCGATCGAGAACCAGCTCAAGCTCAGCCCGCACATCCTCAGCGCCGTCGTCATCGCCGACGGCCGCAAGTTCCCCTCCGTCCTCCTGGTCCCCGCCCCCGCGTCCACGCGCGAGCAGGTGCAGGCCGCCGTGGACGGGGTGAACAAGGACCTGGCCCACCACGAGCAGCTCAAGAAGTTCGCCCTCCTCGAGAAGGACTTCACGATCGAGGCGGGCGAGCTCACGCCCACCATGAAAGTGCGCCGCCGCGTCGTGGAGAAGAAGTACGCCCGCGAGATCGACGCGCTCTACACCGGCGACTGATTCTCTTGACGCCCCCGCCTTAAGATGTAGATAGTGTGATGTAATTCCGTCGCGCGCTCGGGGGTGGGGATCGGATCGATGGCCGGGGTGACTGCCGTTTTCAAGGCGCTCTCGAATCCGAACCGCCTCGCCGTCTACCAGATCGTCTGCCGTGCCGCGGCGCGCTCGAAGAAGGGCCTCACGATCGAGGAGATCTGCCGCGAGGCCCGGATGAAACAGCCAGCCGTCTCCCACCACGTGGCGCGCCTCGCGGCCGCCGGCCTCATCGACCGCAGCAAGTCCCGCTGGTGGGTCTACTGCACCCCCTCGAAGGAGGGGATCGAGGCCCTGCGCCGCTTCTCGCGCGACCCCGCCGGGTTCGAGGAGGCGTAGGCGCGCGCATCATGGCAAAGACCGGGCCGCCGCTCCTCGAGTTCAAGGACGTCACCGTGCTGCGCCGCGGGAGGCGCGCGCTCGACCGGCTCACGCTCCGCATCGGCACGCACGAGAACGTCGCCATCCTCGGCCCCAACGGCTCGGGCAAGTCCACGTTCGTCAAGCTCCTCACCCGCGAGGTCTATCCCGCGGCGACCGAGGAAGGCACGCGCCTGCGCATCCTCGGCCGCGACCGGTGGGAGCTCCTCAGCCTGCGGCGCCGGCTCGGGATCGTCACGACCGACCTCCAGGCGGACTTCACGCGCGCGATCAGCGCGTGGGAGACCGTGATCTCGGGCTTCTTCGGCGCCTACGGGCTCTTCCTCAACCACCGGCCGACGGCGGCCCAGGACCGGAAGGTCCGGCAGGTTTTCCGCCGCCTCGAGATCGCGCCGCTGCTCGAGCGGCCGATGTGCGAGCTCTCCACCGGCGCGCCGGGTCATGATCGCCCGCGCCCTCGTCCACGGCGCGGGCACGCTGCTCCTGGACGAGCCCACCAACAGCCTCGACCTCCGCGCCCACCGAGACTTCCGCGCCGCGATGCGCCGCCTCGCCCGGGGCGGCACGCGCCTCCTCCTCGTGACGCACGCCCTCGAGGACCTGGTCCCGGAGATCGGCCGCGTGGTCCTCCTCCGCGAGGGCCGCGTCTTCCGGGACGGGCCCGCCGCGCGGGTCCTCACGGATGCCCACCTCTCCGAACTCTACCGCATGCCCCTCCGCGTCCGCCGCGAGCACGGCTTCTGGCGGGTATCCTGAAAGGCAGGCAGATTCCCGGCCGGGGCGTGTATCCTAGGACGACAACATGACTGACTTCGGCAGCGCCTGCGACTTCTGCGGCCAGGTCGTCACCGAGGCCGCCTTCGCCCAGGGTCGCGCGGTGAAGGTCCTCGCGAAGACCTACTGCGAGAACTGCATGACCACCGCCATCCAGCGCAGCCGCAATCCCGCGATCAAGCCCGATTTCATCACCCCCCGGCCCGGGCGCATCGACCCCATGCCCGGCCCCGGCTCGAAAGCCTGACTCGTCTCCCGGCGCCGCCGCCTTCCTCCCCGCCCGCTCCAGGCGCATGCTATACTTCCCCCGGGTGTTCCTCCTTCTCCTCCTCGCCCTGCCCCAGGAAGAGCCCGCCGCCGCGTTCCGGAAGATCGAGGATTCCCTCCGCGCCGCCCGGACGCTCAGCATCCGGTACTCCTACGACTTCCACGAGGAGCGCGAAGGGAAGGAGACCGTCGTCCATGGCGGGGAGGGCCTTCTGCTCGTGGGCGAGGGCAACCGGATCCATACCTGGGTGGACATGAAAATGGGCCTCTTCGGCAGCAGCTTCCTGCTCGTGTCGGACGGGAAGCAGGTGCGGCTGAAGTACGCGGAGGAGAAGAGGAAGGACTGCCCGCCCGACCTGCGCGAGATGTTCATCGCGGGCCTCGCGAAGGAAGGCGTGTTCCTGGACACGTCGATCCTGATGCTCATGGACCTCGCCGGAAAGCCGGGCGAGGGCCTGCCCCGCCTCGGCGTGACGGAGATCCGCGAGGGGAAGGCGGACGGAGAGGCGCGGGGCCTGGTCCTCACCGTGAAGGCGGGAAGGGCCCGGACCATCGAGCTCTGGTACGACCCGAAGACGCAGCGGCCCCTCCGGCGCCGGCTCCAGACGCATCCGGGCCGGTTCATCGTCGAGCGCTACACGGAATGGACCGTCGACGCGGAGATCCCGGCGGAGACGTTCGCGCTCGACGCGAAGCGCTCGGGGCCCGCCGCCCCGCCCGTCCCCGAGCTCACGGGGGCCGAACTGAGTTCGGGCTACATCCGGGCGAAGATCGGGGTGGCCCGCGAGTTGAAGAAGGGCGGCCAGGACGAAAAGGCGGTCGCCGCGCTGGAGGAGGTCATCCTGACCTTCCCTACTCACGAGCGCACGAAGGAGGCGCTGCAGCTCTACCGGGAATGGAAGAAGGATTGAGTCTCCTCGCGTTTCCCGGCGGAGTGGCATAGAATCCCCCCCCATGGCCGACTCCGACGAGCGCCACAAGGATTCGACGAGGGTCTTCAAGACCCACCAGTACGTGCCGCCCGCCCTGGGCGGCGTGGCCGAGAACCTCTACGCCCTCCAGCAGGACCTCGAGGTCGCGCGCAAGATCCAGGAGCGCCTCCTCCCGCCCTGTCCCACCCTCCCGGGGCACGACTTCGCCGTCGCCTACATGCCCGCGGGCGAGGTGGGAGGCGACTTCTACGACTTCCTCCCGATGGAGGGGGGCCGGACGGGCATCCTCGTGGCTGACGCGTCCGGCAAGGGCCTGGCCGGGGCGCTCCTCATGGTCGAGGCCCGGGCCATGATCCGCGCGATGGCCTCCGTCTCCGCCTCGCCGCGCGAGATCCTCGCGGGCGTCAACCGCGTCCTGGTGCGCGACCTCGAGCGCGGCATGTTCGTGTCGATCTTCCTGGCCATCCTGGACCCCTGGCAGGGGACCTTCACGATGGCCAACGCGGGCCACTGCCCGATGCTCCTCTGGCACAGCGGCGCCGGCAAGGTCGAGACGGTCCAGCCGCGCGGCCTCGTCCTCGGGGCGGCCGCCGAGGATCGGTTCGAGTCCACCATCGTCGAGGAGACCGTGAAGGTGGGCCCCGGCGACCGGTTCATCCTCTACTCGGACGGCGTGCCCGAGCTCATGAACCCGGTGAACGACGAGTTCGGCATGGGCCGCCTGGAGAAGTGGCTGCGCGCCTGCGGGGACCGCCCCTCCGACGCCGCCATCAAGCACCTGCTCGAGGCCCTCGAGATCCACCGGATGGGCCAGGCCCAGTCGGACGACATCACGATCGTCACGGGCCGGCTCCTGCCGGCGTGACGGGTCGGGGGCGCTGGCCGGGAGGCCCAGCCCCGGGTATACTCCTGCAGGCGCGGGTGCCCCGTGCCTTCCGACGATGAACGCCCCGAGAATCGAGACGCGCCCCGCCACTCTGATCCGCCCCGGCGGGCGCATCGAACTGGCGGAGTTCATCCTGGAGTACGACCCGCCGCCGGTCCGACTCTCGCTCAAGCGCTGGGGCGGGACGATCACCCGGAGCGCGCACGACTTCTTCGACGCCCTGCGGGAGATCCGCGTGGAGCTCGAGAAGGAAAACATCCTCCTCAACTGCTACGGCGGCAGCCGGAACGTCCACCCCACCGCGATGCAGAGGACCACGGGCTTGGGAAAGCAGGCCTACAAGCTGGCCGCCGGCAAGCCCCGGGAGGTGGTGGTGCACATCTTCGACTCCGCCCCCGACCTGGACCCCTGCACGGTCAAGGAACAGCTGGAGTACTACCAGCTTTGGTGCGCGACCTGGAACACGCCCGGGGCGCCCTGACCACGGCCTCCTCCCGATTTCCGCACTCCGGGCCCCTGGGCGACGTTCCTTCTTGTAGAATCTACACCACGATGCGGGGAGGCCTGCGAACAGGGTAGCTGATGACCGTCCGTCTGCTAGCGATCCTGGCGCTCCTGGGCGGCGCCAGCCTCGGGGCCCAGGAGACCGCCCCCAAGCCCGAGGACGCGAAGTTCTTCGAGGAAAAAGTCCGCCCCCTCCTCGCCACCCGCTGCGGCAAGTGCCACGGGCCGGAGGTCGCCAAGCCCAAGGGAGGCCTCCGCTTCGACTCGCGCGCCTCCCTCCTCAGGGGAGGCGACCAGGGGCCCGCCCTCGTCCCCGGGAACCCCGACAAATCCAGACTCGTCGAGGCCATCCACCACAAGGACCCCGACTTCGCCATGCCCCCCAAGGAGAAGCTCCCCGCGGGTGAGATCG
>JAHFOZ010000338.1 GCA_023261405.1 Planctomycetota bacterium | reverse complement strand
CCTTCTCCATGTCGCAACCGGAGACGCCGGTGTACTCGAGGATGGCCTTGAGCGAGGTCATGTACTGGTAGGTTTCGTCGGCGGAGCGGAGGTCGGGCTCCGTGACGATCTCCACGAGCGGGACGCCCGCGCGGTTCAGGTCCACGTAGCTCCTCCCGCCGGCCTCCTCGTGGATGAGCTTCCCGGCGTCCTCCTCGAGATGCGCCCGCGTGATCCCGATCTTCCTGCCGTCCTCGACCTCGAGGAACCCGTGATTCGAGAAGGGGAGGTCGTACTGGGAGATCTGGTAGTTCTTCGGGAGGTCCGGGTAGAAGTAGTTCTTCCGGTCGAACTTCGTGAAGGGCGCGATCCGGCAGTTGAGCGCGAGGGCCGCGCGGAGGGCCAGCTCGAAGGCCGCGCGGTTGAGCACGGGGAGCGAGCCGGGATGTCCCATGCAGACGGGACAGACCTGGGTGTTCGGCGGCGCGCCGAACTGGACGGCGCAGCCGCAGAAGAGCTTGGTGCGCGTCTTGAGCTGGACGTGCGTCTCGATGCCCGCGACGAGTTCGTAGTCGGTCAAGGGGGCGCTCCTCAACGGGGAAGAGACCGGATCATATCATCGAGCACCCCCTCGATCACGGGTCGCATGAGGTCGTCCCACTCGTCCGGGCTCCCGTCGGGCACGGACCTCCGGGAACGGATGTCCTGCAGGCGGATCCGCGACTCCGCCGCGTTCAGCCCTTCGAGTTCCTTCCGGATCCCCGCGGCCAGGGCGGCCCGCGCCCCGGCCTCGCCGCCCTCGCGGAGCAGGCAGCGGGCGCGCGCGAACGCGTGGGGGCGGAGCCGCTCCAGGTTCTCGATCTCCCGGCGCGACAGCTCTCCCAGGCGCAGCGCCTCCCGGTAGTGCCCGCGCGCCTCGTCGCCCTGGCCCGCCATGTCCAGGAGCCGCGCAAGTCCGTAGTGGGTCACCCAGATGGCGGGGTAGAGCCGCTGGGCCTCGCGCTGATGGTAGATCGCCTCCCGAAGGTGCATCTCCCCCCGGGCGTCGAGCACCGCCTGCCCCGTGCGCAGTTCCACGTAGAATTCCTTGAATCGGCGGTGGAGGTCCGCCTTTTCGGCGTGGGTGACGGAATGGTCAGGCCGCAGGCGGATCGCATCCTCGAGGGCCATGAGCGAGGCCTCCTCGGACACCTGGGCCTCCTCGAGGTTCGCGAGGTTCTCCAGGGCCGCGCGGCGGCGGCCCAGCCACTCCTGGAAGCGGGCGTGGGAAAGCGTCACGTAGAGTTCCGGATCGATGGGGTTCCTGCGGCGCGCGGCCTCGGCGAGCCGGACGGCATCGGCGGGCGCCGTCCTGGGGTCCCTCGAGTCCCGCTGCTCGCCCTCCGCGGCGATCAGGCGGGGGGCCACGAAGGCGAGCAGGGGGAGAGCCACGGCGAGCGTGATCGCCGCGGCCGCGCCCCAGGCCGCGCGGGGCAGCCGGACTTCCGCGGCGCCCCCCTCCAGGACGACGGCGAGGCCGAGCGACAGGAAGACCGTCATCGCCGTCCCCATCTCGTAGAGGTCGAAATCCACCGTCATGTGGACCAGGCCCGCTCCGACCGCCGCCGCCGCGCCGAGCCGGGTCCAGGGAAGGGCCTCCGGCACACGGGTCCTTCGCTCGAGGACGCCGACGCCCAGCCAGACCGCCGTGATGAAGCACCCGATGAGCAGCTGAAGCTCCGTGGGGAACGCCCCGGCGGCCCAGGCCCAGGGCAGCGCCACGAGGGCGGCGGCGGGCATGAGCCACCCGGGAAGGGCGGGGCCCGGAGGCGCGGGCGTCTCCTCCCGGCGAAGTCCGCGGCGGAGCGCCATGGCCACCAGCGCGGCGAATGCCAGGAGGCCCACGAGGCCCGCGTCGGCGAGGAATTGCAGATAGTCGTTATGCACGCGGTGGGTTTCCTGCTGCACTTCCGACCGGGCTCCGTAGTAGCGGTCCTGCCAGTTGTCGAGGCCCACGCCGAGGAACGGCGCCTGCGCGATCACCTTCCCGGCCGCCTGCCAGTAGACCTGGCGGACGTGCATGGAATGGTTCCTGTCGGCCAGCTTCCCGAGGAGGGGCGTGAAGAGGAGGAGGATCGTGATCACGGCCACGGCCGCGGCGGCGGAGCCCACCGCGAAGCCGCGACCGCGCGATCGCGTGAGGCGGAGCACGGCGAACGCGCCCGCGGCGGCGGCGAGGGACACCCAGCCTCCCCTGGACCCCGTGAGGAGGAGGGCCATGAACCCGAGGATCAGCGCCGCCCCCCGCGGCAGGAGCGCGCGCGGTCCCGCCGGGCGCGCGTCCATCAGAATCCCGAACCCGATGGGGAGGACGATGACCAGGAATCCCGCGAGTTGATTGGGCCCGATGAAGGAGGCGTAGACCTCGAAGGTCTGGATGCGCCGGATCATCTCCTCGCCGAACTGCGAGCCGGGGGCTTTCGATACTTCCAGGTAGATCGGGAACAGGATGAAGTATTGCAGCAGGGCGTAGACCGCGAGCATGGAGAGCGCGGGGAAGACGAGGGAGAGCAGCGCCGTGCGGCCGAGCACGTTCACGGCGATCACGAGGAGCAGGGTCCAGGTCATGAGCGACATGGCCTGCTCGAGGGCCGCGAGCTTGAAGGAGGCCCTCTGGACGGAGAGCAGGCAGGCGATCATGAACCCGAGGCCCGCGAACTCGAGGGACGTGAACCGCCAGGTTCCGCCCACGAGCGCCTTCCCCAGGAAGCACGCGGCCAGCGAGAGCCAGAAGAGGAGGTGGATCGAGAGGTTGATCCCCGGGCCCGCGGTGGCGCCGCAGACGAGCCAGCGCAGGAGTATCCCCAGGACCGCCAGGAAGAGCGCTGTGCGCTCGAGGAGCGCGGGCATGCGGACGGCTTCGCGTTCGTTCATCGGGAGGCGGGCGGCTCGTGCGCCCGGCGGCGCCCGGCGGCCTCGATCAGGGTCATTATCCCAAAGGTCAGGAGCAGTTGCGAGAGCACGATCCAGGCGCCCGCCGGGTCCACGTAGTAGAGCAGCACGGCCGAGAGACCCGCGTAGAGAGTGAGGGCGTAGATCGCGAGCACCGCGCCGCGGCGGCTCATCCCCAGCGCGACGAGCCGGTGGGCCAGGTGGTTCGTGTCCCCCTGGAAGAGGGGCCTCCGGTTGCGGAGCCGGATGAGGAAGACGCAGCCCGTGTCGAAGAGCGGCACGGCGAGCACCGCGAGCGGCACGGCGTAGGTGTAAAGCGCGTACTTCTCCTCGTAAAACGTGGACGAGATCGTGAGACAGGAGAGCCAGAACCCGATGAAGAGGCTGCCCGCGTCGCCGAGGAAGATCTTCGCGGGAGGGAAGTTGAAGACGAGAAATCCGGCGCAGGCGCCGAGCAGGGGGACGATCAGGGCGGCGATGAAGATCTGCCCCGTCTGGAGCGCCACGATCAGGAACGCCGCGCCCGCGACGGCCGCCACGCCCCCCGAGAGCCCGTCCATGTGGTCGAGCAGGTTGAAGGCGTTGGTCACGCCCACGATCCAGAGCACGGTGACGACGACGCTCGGGACCGTCCCGCCGTCGAAGAGTTCGAGGCGTTCGCCCCCGAGGGCCACGCCCACGGCCACGATCGTCTGGACCAGGAGTTTCCGCGCGGGGGAAAGCCGGTGGCGGTCGTCCGCCAGCCCCAGGCAGAGCATGACGAGCGAGCCGAGGACGTAGACGAGGAGCGTGGGGAGGCGGAGGAAGACGCCGGGGACATGGAAGGTGAGGAGGCGGGGGAAGGAGGAGAACCATCCGAATTCCCGGTGGAGCCACGCGCCGAGCACGCCGCCGAGCACGGGGACGAGGACGCCGGCGGCGACCGCCAGGCCCCCGCCGTAGGGCATCGGTTCCGAGTGGATCTTCCGGGGTCCGGGGAGGTCCATGAACCCCGTCCGGCGCGCCAGGCGGATGATCCAGGGGACGAGGTCGGCGGTGATGAGGAAGGAGAGGGCGAAGAGTCCGGTGCAGAGGAGGAGCATAGGGACGAGGCCTCAGGCCTCAGGCATTAGGCAATAGGCGGGGGGCGTGAGTCAATGAAGGAGTCGTGCCCTAAATCCCAAGGGCCTGGTTGATGTCGGCTTTCATGTCCACCACGGCCTTCTCGACGGCCTTCTCCCAGGGCATGCCCTTACAGGGGCCCTTCTCCCAGGCGAAGATGATCCCGCGCGAGGAGTTGACCACGGCCCCGAGGCCGTCGGCGTTGAAGCAGGGCTTGAGGTCGGCGGAACTGCCCCCCTGCGCCCCGTAGCCCGGCACCAGGAAGAAGGCCTGGGGGAGCGCCTTGCGGATCTCCGCCGCCTGCGCCGGGTGCGTGGCGCCGACGACGGCGCCCATCGACGAGTATCCGCATGCGCCCATGAGGGGCGCGCCCCACGCGGCCACCCTCTCCGCCAGGTGGAGGTAGAGCGGCCGGCCCTCGACGGGCAGGTCCTGGATCTCGCCGGACTTCGGATTCGAGGTCTTCACGAGGACGAAGATCCCGGTGCCCATCTTCGCGGCCACCTGGACGAAGGGATCGATGCCGTCGCTTCCGAAAAACGGGTTGACCGTGAGGGCGTCGGAAGGGAAGGCGACAGCGTGGGCCTCCGCGTAGGCCTTCGCGGTCTCCGGCACATCGCCGCGCTTGACGTCGCCGATGACGAGCAGGCCGTGGTCGCGGGCGTGCTTCAGGGTGGCGAAGTAGATGACCAGGCCGAGAGGGCCCAGTTTCTCGTAGAAGGCGACCTGCGGCTTCACCGCCACGGCATGGGGGGCGACGATCTCGATGAGCTTCGCGTTGAAATCCAGGAGCGCGCGGCCGGCCGCCTCGATGTCGTTCTCCGCGCCGCGGCGGAACTCGGCGGGCAGGCTCTCGAGGCGCGGGTCGAGGCCCACGACGACGCGCGAGTTCTTCCGCCCGATGGCGGCGACGAGGCGGTCCGCGAAGTTGTCCATGGCGAAGGAGATCATGAGGCGATGCCGGGCGGGTGTCAAGGCTTAGCGCCGCCGGGCCTTCTTGACCCCCCCGGGGGCCGTCCGTATAATGTCGCCTCGAATTCAGGGAGGAAACTCGATGAAGGTGTTCCTGGCGCTCGCGCTCTCGGCGAACCTGCAGGCGGCGGCCAAGCCCGCCGAGCAGGAGCCCCCCAAGGCCGTCCAGTCCCGCGACGAGGTCCTCAAGCAGGACATCGAGAACGCCCTGAAGAAGCTGGGCTCGGAGCGGCACACGGAGAGCTACGTGGCCCGGGTGGAGCTCGAGGAGCTCGGCCGGCGCGCGGTGCCCGCCGTGGTGGCCGAGCTCAACAAGCCGGACCTGAAGCCCGCGGTGAAGCGCAACCTCTGCGAGATCCTGGGGGCCATCCGCGACCCCCACAAGGATGCCGTGGCCGCGCTCGCGGCGAAACTGAAGGATCCGGACGAGTGGGGCACCTCGATCGCCGCCGCGGCCGCCGCCGCGCTCGGCTCGATCGGCGACGACTCCGCCGTGCCCGCGCTGCTCGAGACCCTCAAGTCCAGGCGCACCGACAGCGACCGCGTCCTCAAGCACGAGTGCATCCGCGCGATGGGGCTCTTCCGCTCGAAGGACGCCGTCGAGCCCCTCAAGAAGGCGCTCGAGGACAAGAAGGCCGCCACGGTCAGCGACGACGACACGCAGGGGGTCCTCATCGCCACGGCCGCCGCGGACGCCCTGGGGCTCATCCGCGCCGCGGACGCCGTGGAGGACCTCGGGAAGCTCCTCTCGGATACGACGATGGACCCGCGCACCCAGCAGCCGCTGGGGGTCCACGCGGCCCGGGCGCTTCAGCGCATCCTGGAGCACGAGCTCCGGGGCAAGAGCGAGAAGGACGAGCCGCGCGCGGGCGCGCTCGCGGGGGAGGCGAAGG
>JAHFOZ010000337.1 GCA_023261405.1 Planctomycetota bacterium | reverse complement strand
GCGAGTTCCAGATGTACTGGATTTCCATGATCACTCACGCGGAGAAGCAGAAGGACATCCCCCTTTACGAGGAGGCGCTCAAGGCCCTCAAGGCCAAGTACGGCGCCGTGGATGAGGCAAAGAAGTTCCTTGAGGCGAAGGAAGAGACGCTGAAGACCCTCAAGGAAGAGAAGAAGTAGAGGGGAATTGATCCATTGACGATTGAGTCATTGCGCCATTGATGCGTCCCCCCCTTGCCCCCGCGGGGGGATCGCCCTCTTGACGATCTGGCCGTTGGGCAATCAGCCGCCAAGCCGATTACTTTTTCTGCTTATCACCCTCCCACCACGCCGTCCAGAACTTTAGCGCCTCTTCGGGTGGGAGCAGGCGGACCTGATCAGGCTCCATGATCACGACCACTCCCCAGGAGCTGCGGGCCACAGACTCAAGCGCCCGCAGGAGGTGGGTTCGCCCCTCGTACGCCGGGTATTCCTGGGTTTCGTCCCGCCGGGCACCCACCAAGGGAAGGCCGGCCTCCTTGCTCCAGGCCGCCGAGAACCCCTCCGGCTGTCCCTGAATATCCCGAGTCAATCCCTTCGCCTTCAGTTTCCTGTACACCTCCGGTTGCCGGAGCGCATTCAGCGCGATCAATTGAGCCGTAAAGGTTCCTTTCCGGGCCTCCTCCAACAGGACGGGCACGCCGGCCTTGGATCCAAGCCGTGTCAGCGCCGTGGCCGCTTCGGCACGTACCCAGTCCACCTTATCGGCCAGGCCGGGTCGCAACGCCTCTACCGCGTCGCTCGCGTCCAGCTCCCCCAGGGCGTTAGCCGCCGCCGTCCGAATGAAGGCGCTTCTGTGCGGCAGCAGGCTCAACAGCACGGGGACAGCCTCCTTCGCTCCAAGCAGGCCGAGCGCCCGTGCAGCCGTCGGCTGGTCATCGCCGAGGTCGTCGCGGAGCATCCTCAGGAACTCGGGGATCGCCTCCTTTGCCCCCAGTGCTGCGAGCGCGTCTGCAGCACTCCTCCGGACTTGGAGGTCCGGGTCCTTCAGGATCCTGATCAGGTCAGGCGCCGCTTCCTTCGCTCCCAGATTCTGCAGCGCGCCTGCCGCGTTCCAGCGGACCGCAGCTTCCGCATCCTGGAGGGCTTTCACCAACTCGGCTGCAGCCGCCCTTGACCCAACCCACCCGAGCCCCTGCGCCGCTTCAGCTCGAACGGAGGCGTCTCCGTCTTTGAGGAGTTTCACGAACTCAGGCGCGGCCTCCTTCACCCTGAGCTGCGGTCCGAGCACCCACGCGACGGCACGTCGGATTGCGGGGTCCTCATCCTTGAGGAGCTCCATCAGCGCGGGCACGGATTCTCTCGCCCCGATCTCCCCGAGCCCCATCACGGCGGCTCTCCGGGCGCTCGCGTCCTTGTCCTTGAGAAGGTTCACGAGTGCGGCCGCCGCCTCCTTTGCACCCTCTTTCCCGACCGCCTTCGCGGCTGCCATCCTGACCGGGACCAAGTCATCGTTCAGCAGGGATTTCAACAGCGCGACGTTCTCTTTCGACTTGAAATGGCCCAGCGCCTCCACACCCGAGGCGCGAAGTTCATCGATTTCATTCTGATACTGCCGGTCTCGACCCGCCTTGACCTGGCCCCGCTCATCGTCGTTCTTCGCGGCGGACATCCTCCCGGTCCAGAATCCGTCCCACCAGGCCTCGCCCTTCCGCTTTCCCGCCGAATTCCCCCGTTTCGAGAGCACCTCGGACGGCGACTGGATCATCGCTCTCGCCAGGATCTCCAACTGTGAGTCGACCGGCACCTGCAGGAAGTTCCAGTCCGCCCTGTCCCCCGACCATTCCATGACGCGCTGCGGAAGGGAGAGTTCATGCATGCGAACTTCCCCGACGGCTCTGCGTCTGGCCGCAACCGCGCGCCTTGCGGCTTCGAGGATCTCCACGGGGGTCTCCAGGACGTCCAGGGTGCTGCTGAACAGTCCCGAGGGCGGCGGATACCAGCGCTCCTCCTGGGGAACCGCCGGGCCCAGGCGGAAGAGTGTCCAGCCGCTGCCGTCGTAACGGGTGAAGGGGAACCGGGCCTCAATTTCTTTCTCGCCCGCCCTGTACCTGGGATTCCTCGAAAGAAAGACCAAGAACTCCCGACCAGAGTCCTTCCAACCATCGTACCTCTTGTCGCCGGCATCGCTGTCCTCCGCGAATTGGAGGGTCTCCGGTGGCGTGCCCTTTAGGGACTCATGCACTTTGAGGGTGACGATGATCCAGGCTCGAAAGGGGGGAAGGGGTTCTTTCGAGACCTCGGCGACGGATGCGCGCATGACGAGGTCCGACCGGGCCACCAGCCATTCAACGGTCGGAGCGTGGTAGGCCTGTGGCTGGGCCAGGAGCATCGCGGCCAAAGCGACGAATGACATGCTCCAATCATATCCGATTCCAGGCGCGGATGGCGTCGGCCAATGCCCGCAACCCATCCGCCGGATCGGCGTTAGATTGCTATGACGATCGCCCTCATCCTCGCCGTGCTGGTCGGCCTCCAGGACAAGGCCCCCGCCTCCACCAAGGAGGCCACGAAGCAGATCCAGTTCCTCGTGGGCAAGTGGAGGGTCACCATCACCCCCGAGGGGAAGGAGGAGGGCTGGCAGGAGATGCAGGAGTGGCAGTTCAAGTTCAACAAGGAGGAGTGGGCGCTGGAATTCGCCGTCACCGAGGGGAAGAAGTACAAGGACGGCGTCCTCTCTTACGATCTCAAGAAAAAGCTATGGCGGCTGGATGCGACGAAGGCGGACGGGGCGAAGATCGCCTTCGAGGGGCCGTTCAAGGCCAAGGAGATGATCCTCGAGGAGGTGGCCGCCGAGGGCGTCGCCAAGGAGCGCTACTCGCTCAGCTTCCTCCGCGACAACCGGTTCCTCGGATCGATCGAGAAGCGCGACGCGGGGTCGAAGACCTGGCTCGAGACCTACAAGGTCCAGTACACGAAGGAGGGCGTTCCCTTCGTGCGCAGCGAGGGCCCCAAGTGCGTCATCACGGGCGGCGCGGGCACGATCGAGGTCGCCTACGGGGGGAAGACCTACTACGTCTGCTGAAACACCTGCCGGAAGGAGTTCCTGGCGGAGCCAGCGAAGAGCCTCGAGAACGCGAAGAAGGAAGGCTTCATCAAGTGACCGCGCGCTGACGGCGGACCTCGGACAGCAGCACCGCCGCGCTCGCCGCCACGTTCAGGCAGTCCCACCCCTCGGCCATCGGGATGTAGATCACCCCCTTGCAGGCCGCAATCACGGGTTCGGTGACCCCCTTGTCCTCGCCCCCCAGGACGATGCAGCAGGGCGGACGATAGTCGATCTCGCTGTAGGTCCGGCGGCCCCCGTGGATGTGCGCCGCCCAGGCGTTCATCGGCCGGAGGGTCCCCGGCAGGTCGTCCGTGAAATGCACGGGGACCAGGAGCGCCGCGGCCAGCGAGACGCGGACCGAGCGCCGCAGCCAGGGCGACGCGGTCCCCGGCCCCACGATCACCCCGTCCACCCCGAACGCCGCGCAGGTCCTGAAGACCGCCCCCACGTTCTCCGTGTTCGAGAGTCCGTCCAGCGCCACGTGGAGCGTCCCGCGCAGAGGCGGCGGCTCGGGGATGCGTCCCAGCGCCATGAGCCCCTGGTGCAGGCGGAACCCCACGAGCTCGGCCAGCTTCTCACGAGGCGCCGTGAGAACCTCGATCCCGTCCGGCAGGGTGTTCCGCGCGATCCACTCGGGGGAGCACAAGACCTTGGTCACGGCGTCCCGGGCCAGCATCTTCCGCACGACCCTGAGGCCGTCGCCCACGAAGTGTCCCGGCGGGCAGGCGTTCTCGCGCAGCGAGTTGAAGAGTTCGAGTTCCTCCGGCGTGGCGGGACGCATGGCGGGGAGGATCGTATCACATACGGTGCGGCCGACGGTGTCTCATCCGACATGAGGGAAACGCCATGAGAATCCTCGCGCTCCTCCTGCTCCTCGCCGTCCCGCCGGACGATCCCGTCGTCGCGGCCGTGCTGAAGGAGGGACGCGAGAACAGCCGGGTCATGGCCCACCTGGACCACCTCACGAACGAGATCGGGCCCCGGCTAACGAGTTCCACCAACCTCACGAAGGCCTGCGAGTGGACCCGGGACCAGTTCGCCTCCTGGGGGCTGAAGGCGCGCCTGGAAGAGTGGGGAACCTTCCCCGTGGGATTCGACCGCGGCCCCTGGTCGGCGAAGATGGTCCTGCCCGTGGAGAAGCCCCTCACGATCGGGACGGGCGCCTGGACGGCGGGGACCCACGGCCCCGTCACGGGGCCGGCCGTGCTGGCGCCCGCGACGGACGACGAGCTCAAGGAGGCCAAGGAAACCTTGAAAGGCGCCTGGGTCATCTCCACGACGCGCGGCCCGGAGAAGTACCAGGTGGCCTACGACGAGGCGGGCGTGGCGGGGGTCATCCGCTCCGCGCCCAAGGATCTCATCCTCACGGGCGGCAGCTCCCGCATCTCCTGGGACGCCCTCCCGAAGAGGGTCTCGGTCCAGATGATCGCCAGCCAGCACAAGGAGATCGTCGAGCTCCTGCAGGCGAAGAACGAGGTGAAGCTCACGATCGACGTGAAGAACGAGTTCAAGCAGGGGCCGGTCAAGCTCTTCAACGTGATCGCGGAGATCCCCGGCGCGGAGAAGCCCGACGAGTTCGTGATCATCGGTGGCCACATCGATTCGTGGGACGGCGCGACGGGGACCACCGACAACGGCACGGGCACCGCGACCACGCTCGAGGCGGCGCGGCTCCTGGCGAAGGCCGGGGCGAAGCCGAAGCGGACGATCCGCTTCATGCTCTGGAGCGGGGAGGAGCAGGGGCTGCTGGGCTCGCGGGCCTTCATGAAGGCCCACCCCGAGGAAAATGCGAAGATCTCGGCGGTGATCGTCCACGACGGCGGCACCAACTTCGTCTCGGGAATTGTCGCCACGGAGGCCATGCTCCCGATTTTTGAGAAGGTCTTCCAGCCGGTGATGAACCTGGATGCCGAGCTGAAGTTCACGATCAAGAAGGTGCCGGGCCTCCCGCGCGGCGTCGGGAGCGACCACGACTCCTACCTGTCGGCGGGGGTCCCGGGTCTCTTCTGGAGCCAGGGACGCACGGCGGCCAAGGGGCAGAACTACAGCCACGAGCACCACACGCAGCACGACGTCTACTCGGCCGCCATCCCCGAGTTCCAGGCTCACAGCGCGATGGTGATCGCCGCCGGGGCGTGGGGGATCGCCAACCTCGACGACCTGCTCCCTCGCAAGGGGCTGACCACGTCGGCCCCGGTCGAGGGGACCAGAAGGGTGCTCGGCGTCAACTGCGAGGACGACCTGGTGATCATGGAAGTCGGCGCCGGCAGCCCCGCGGAGAAGGGCGGCCTCAAGGAGGGCGACCGCATCCTCAAGATCGCCGGGCAGGCCGTGGCTGACCTGGGCCGCCTGCGCGAGGAGATCCAGAAGGCCCCGCTCCAGACGAGCGTGACGGTCAAGCGCGCGGGGAAGGACTTGGATCTCCCGGTGGCCTTCCCGAAGTAATGCTGCAAAACCCGCCTGCGGCTGATCAGTAAGTAGACAAGATCCCCCCTCAAACACCTGCGGCACGCCTGTTGCTCCAGCAGAGACCGTTCACATCGGTCAATGGATGGGGGTTTTGGGATGCGCATCGTGATGGCACTGGCTGTGCTGTGCGGAGCGGCGTGGGGACAGGAGAAGGCCCAGGAGCCCAAGGCCAAGGACGACCCGCCGAAGAAGACCCAGGAGAAGAAGGTGATCATCCTGGACGCCCCACTCAACGACCCGAAGGAAGTCTTCGATCAGCCCAAGTCGGTGACGGGGAAGGATTCCATGGATCTCCAGGAGCAGATGCCGCGGAACCTCCCCCAGGCCTTCGC
>JAHFOZ010000336.1 GCA_023261405.1 Planctomycetota bacterium | reverse complement strand
ACCGCCTTCTCCGCCACCTTGAGCGCCACGTCCTGCGGCGTGGAGACCACCGCGGCGCCCGTGAGCGGGATCATCTGGCAAAGGCTGAGCTGGACATCGCCCGTGCCGGGCGGCAGGTCGACGATCAGGTAGTCGAGCTCGCCCCATTCCACCTGCCCGAGGAACTGTTCGACGGCCTTGTGCAGCATGGGCCCGCGCCAGATTACCGCATCGCCGGGCCGGATGAAGAAGCCCATCGAGACGACCTTGACGCCGAACACCACCGGAGGCACAAACCGGTTCGGGCTCCCGCCCGCCGCGGGCAGCGCCCCCGTGAGCGTGGGGATGCTGGGCCCGTAAATGTCGAGGTCCATGAGGCCGACCTTCGCGCCCATCATTGCGAGCGCCACGGCCAGGTTCGCGGCCACGGTGGATTTGCCCACGCCGCCCTTGCCGCTGGCCACCGGGACGATGTTCTTCACCAGGGGCACGAGCTTCGAGGCCTGCTCCGAGCGCGTGGGCCGCACCTGGGAGGTCATCTTGATGTCCACCTGCTTCACGCCGGGGATCGCCATGACCTGGCCGTGCGCCTGGGACTTCAGCTGCTCGCGCACAGGGCAGGCGGGCGTGGTGAGCTCGATGGTGAAGGCGACGATTCCGTCGCAGGCCTTCAGGTCCTTCACGAACCCGAGGGTCACGATGTCCTTGTTGAGGTCCGGGTCCTTCACGTTGCGGAGCGCGGCGAGGATCTGCTCTTGCATGGGGCCCCTATTTCTTCGAGATGCAGTACAGGTGGGAGGACGTGCGTAGGAACAGCTCGCTCCCGGAAACGGCAATGGACGAGAGCGTGTAAGGGTCGTCGACCTGGTTCTCCGCGAGGACCTTGAACTCCGGACCGGCGGCCAGCACCGTCGTGCGCGCGCCCTCGCTCGTCACGTAGATCTTCCCGTCGGCCAGGAGCGGCGACGCGCTGTACGTCCCGCGCGGCAGCCGCTGCTTATCGTAGAGCGCCTTCCCCGTCTTCGGATCCACGCAGGTCATCATACCGCCGTCGTTGAGGATGTACATGTACTTCCCGTCCGACACGGGCGTCGGCACGTCGTAGGTGATGTCCTTGCTGGTCCAGGCGGTGTGGGTGGCCGTCACGAGCCCCTCGCCTCCCGCGCGGCACACGACCGTGACCTTCTTCTTGATGCAGCCGAAGACCAGGTCGTCCACGATCGCCGGCGAGCAGACCATGCGGAACCACGGGTTCGGCGCGGCCGGGGCGTCGGGCTTCTTGGGGTCCTTCTCGGCGGGATTGAGGCCGCCGCAGCGCCAGAGCTCCTTCCCGGTCTTCGGGTCGTGGCCCGTGAAGTAGTCGCCGCCGCCGACGATGAGCTGCATCGAGGCGCCGACCTTCATTGGCATCACGGTCGTGTAGGCGTCCGGGCTCTCGTTGGGCGCGTCCGTGGGGCGCTCCACGCGCCAGACCGCCTTGCCCGTCTTCCCGTCGAAGGCCACGATGTAGGAGGGCTCGTCCGTCGTCATCCCGTGGAGCACCGGCACCACGACCATGCTCTCGTAGAGGAGCGGCGAGGAGCCGTAGCCCCAGTTGAGCCCGAACTTGCCGTAGGTCTTCTGGAGATCGACCTGCCACGCCTCCTTCCCCTCGACCGTTAGGGCCGTCAGGACTCCGGTCCCCGTGAGCCACCAGACCATCGCCCCGTCCGTGACGGGCGAGGGCGTGGACATGTTCTGCTTGCCGATCTGGTAGTTCGCGCCCTTCAGGGTGGAGCGCCAGAGCTCCTTGCCGTCCGCCTTCGAGAGGCAGAGGAGCAGCAGGTCCAGTCCTTCGACCTTGCGCGAGCCGCCCATCCCCTTCACGTTCTTCGCCTCGGCGCCCTGAATGAACTCGCTCGCCGACGGCACGAAAATGCGGTCGCCCCAGATGGCCGGGGTGGAGCCGCTCCAGGAGGGCAGCTTCACCTTCCACTTCACGTTCTCCTGCTCCGACCACTTCTCCGGGAGGTTCTTCGAGTCGGAGGTCCCGTCGAGCGAGGGTCCGCGCCACTGCGGCCAGTGGTCGCCGCCCGCGGCGAGGCCGCAGAGCAGGCCGTTGAAGATCAGGGCCGCCAGGGTCTTCTTCATGGTCGAGCTTCTCCGTTCACTTGATCGCATACAGTTTGGTGGCGCACGCCATGTAGAGCACTCCGTTCGCGGGCACGACGAGTCCCTCTCCCAGTCCAGGCAGCGTGCTCAGGACCGGTTTCTGGAACTCACGTCCCGTCCGGAACACCGCGACGTCCCCATCATGGGTACGGACATAGACCTTCCCGTCCGCAACGCCCAAGCCCCAGATATCCGACTTGAGATCGTGCCGCCATTGCCTCTTCCCCGTGGCGAGATCGAAGCAATTGACGTAGCCGGTCAACTCCGCCATGTAGACCAGTCCCTCATGCACCGCGGCGGTGCAGATCGTCCTGCCGAACTCCTTCCCTTCAACGCGCCAGACTTCGGCCCCCTTCCGCGCATCGATCGCGCGAAGACAGCCCGGGCCGTCGCCGTTTTCCGGGTTCTGTCCCACGGCGATGATGACGCGGTCCCCGGCATAGACCGGGACGGACACGAGATGGTTCTTCTTCTCCTTGTCCGGGGCTTCGCCGACGATGCAGTCGAACGTCCACAGCGGAGCGCCGCTGGCCGGATCGAACGCATAGAGGCGGCCGTCTCCCCCGGGGAAAGCGACCTGCGGCTGCCCGTCCACCACTCCGTAGGAGGGCGAGCCCCACTGCCCCTCCACGATCCCGGCCCCGGGGGAACTGTCCTTCCAGAGCAGCTTCCCGGTCGCCGCGTCCACGGCGATGAAGCTGGGGGCCTCCGGATGATGGACCTTCTTCTTCTCCAGATCGCGGGCCTGGCCGGTCACCACGAAGACCCTGCCGTCCACGACCAGCGGGGAGGAGGCCGCCGCCTGGCTGAGCATGATGCCGAGGTCCTTCCGCATGTCGAGGACCCAGACCAGGTCGGCATCCCGCGGGCCGTTGCGCTTCTCGTCCTGGATCGGCCCGTCGTTCCTGCCATCCGTGAAGCCGGCGGCGTCGCAGCAGACGAGCTCGGCCCGATTGCTGATGTAGTAGACCCGGTCGCCCACGACGCAGGGGGTGGAGCAGATCCCGATCTGCGCGTAGTCCTCCGCGTCCCCCGTGGGGAGCTTCTCATGGACCGCCTGCCAGAGGAAGTTCCCGTCCGCCTCGGAGAAGCACATGAGGACGCCGCGGTCGCCCCTGACGGACGGGTCGCGCGGGTTCCCATTGTTCGTGCCGATGAAGACTCGGCCGCCGGTGACGGCTGGGTTCCCGTAGGTCTGGTTCCCAAGGTCCGCGACCCACTTGATGTTCTTCTTGTCGAACTTCCCGGGGAGGTTCCTTTCGCCCGAAACCATGTTGCGGTCCGGCCGCCCGCCCAGCATCGGGGAGTCGTCGGCACGGCCGGGGCCGCACGCCGCGAGGAGGAGGCTCGCGGCCGCGAGGAGCCGCATCACTTGGGTCCCACGCAGACGAGGTGGCTGAACGTCTTGAGATAGAGGCGGTCGCCGTCCACGCAGGGCGTGCTGTAGCACTTCTCGCCGAGCGGGTTGCGGGCCAGCACCTTGAACTGGTCGGCCGCGGCGAACACCACGGTCTCCCCTTCCTGCGAGTTGACGTAGATCTTCCCGTCGATCAGGACCGGCGAGCCGAAGAAGTTCCCCTCCAGCCGCTCGCGCCAGACTTCCTTCCCCGTGGCCGCCTCGACGCAGGCGGCGACGCCCTTGTCGCCGATCAGGAAGATCCGCTCCCCGACCACGAGGGGCGTGGGTACGTAGGGGCCGGGCTTGACCGAGTAGGCGAGGTGGCTCGCAGTGACGTCGCCCCTGCCCCCCATCCTGACCGCGTAGAGGGTGCCGGCGCCGCCCTCGCCGCAGGTGCCGAGGGCGATGTTCCCCGCCACCTGGGGGGAAGAGACGGCGCGCTTGTCGTAGACGCGCGCCTCCCAGAGGAGGGCGCCCGTCTTGAAGTCCAGGCTGGAGAGCCCGTGGGCGAAGCTCGACGTGAGGATCTCGGTCCGCCCGCCCTCGCGCTCGAGGATCGTGGGCGTGGCGTAGGCCGCCTTGTCGCTCGTGCGCCGCGCGGTCTTCCAGGCAATCTTTCCGGTCTTCGCGTCGAGAGCGACGATCGAGCTTTCGGCGTCCTGGTCGTTGCAGGCGATGACGCGGTCGTCGTACAGGACGGGCGAGGCGCCGACCCCGTGCTGGGCGATGAAGGGGCCGAGATCGGCGCTCCAGAGTTCCTTCCCGGAGTGGTCCCAGGCCCTGACGAGGTACTGCTCGGGGCTGGCGAAGCCGGCGACCACGCGGTCCTTGTCCACGGAGGGGGAGATGGAGGCGTAGCTGTTGAAGTTGTGCTTCTTGTGGGTGCTCATGGGGTACTTCTTCCCCCACACTTCAGTTCCGTCGGCCTTGTTCAGGCAGAGAAGCATCCGCTCCTTGCCGTCCGTGGAGGCGGTGGTAAGGAAGATCCTCTCACCCCAGATGACGGGCTGGGAGTGGCTCTGCCCGGCAACGGGGACCTTCCAGAGGAAGTCCTTTTCGGTCCAGGTCACCGGCACGTTCTTCGCCTTGCTGTATCCCGTGCCGTTGGGCCCGCGGAATCGCGTCCACTCCTGGGCGGAGGCGGCAGGGATCATGAGGAGGGCGGCCAGCGCCGGAAGGAGGGTTCTCATCGTCATGCGTGTCCCAAAGAAGCCCTGATAAAGTAAACAGTTTACTTTATCATATCTACTTGGATTTGACGTCGTAGCAGTAGAGAGTGTCCTGGTCGCGGATGTACATCTTTCCGCCGAAGACCACCGGGTGGGGCCAGACTTCATTGTTCTTGCTTGGGCTGGGCTGGTTAAAACGCCCCTTTTCCTTGTAGCCGGTGGGCGTCGCCTCGACCAGCGCGAGCTCGCCGTTTTTCTGACCTCGGACGATGAGGTGGCCGTCGGCAAAGGTGGTGGAGCCCTTCCCCACGCACTGGTTCGACCAGACCTCCTTGCCCGTCTTGAACTCCAGGCACTTCAGGCTGCCCTCGTCGGCCCCGTAGATGTGGTCGCCCACGAGGACCACGCCGCCGTGGTGGCAGACCATCTGCTTCCCGTCGTAGATCTGCTTGGCCTGGAACTGCCGCCCGGTGGACGTGATCTGGAACCCGTTGCATCCCACGCCGTAGCCGGACGTGACGAAGACGATCCCGTCCTTGTAGATCGGGGTGGGGATCACGGCGGTCTGGCCGGCCCGCGGGGCCTTCCAGGCGAGCTGGCCGTCCTTCGCCGAGATGCCGGCGACGCTCTGGTCGGTGAGGACGATGTACTGCGGGAGCTTCCCGATCTCCGCGGGCACCAGCGAGGCGTAGGCGGCCTTGTCCTTGAACTGGGAGCTCTGCCAGGCAACCGCGCCGTTGGCCTTCCCGAGGGCGAGCACGGTGCCCTTGTCGCCGCCCGGGGTGACGACGACGAAGTTTCCGTCGAGGAGCGGCGATTCGGCGTATCCCCAGCCCGAGTGGACCTGCCCGCCGAAGCCCGACATGGTCTTGCGCCAGCGTTCGCCGCCATTGGCGGCATTGACGCAGACCAGGTCGCCGTCCGCGCTCAGGGCGACGACGAGGGCGCCGTCCGTGGCCGGGGTGCTGCGCGGACCGGCATATCCGCCGGGGGCGGACTTGCCGCCGGCCTTGGCCTGCCAGAGGATCTTCCCGTCGGCCACATTCAGGCAGATGATGTTGGTGGAGTTGCCCACCTCCCCCATCGTGTAGATCCGGGCGCCGGAGATGGACACGCTTGAATAGCCGACCCCGATGCCGGTGGTCTTCCACGCAAGCGGCGGCCCTCCCGCGGGCCATTGCTGGAGCAGGCCTGTGT
>JAHFOZ010000335.1 GCA_023261405.1 Planctomycetota bacterium | reverse complement strand
GCGGGTCTCTGGGCCTTCGGTCTGGGGGCGCTGCTGGTGGCGGCCACGCCGCGCGCCACTCGCGAGGCGGCCGGTCCGGTCGAGTCCGTGGCGGCGATGGCGCTCCCCTGGGTCCCGGCGTGGCTGGTCTGGTTCGGCCTCGCGCCGATCCGGGCGGAGGGCCTCGCGGGTGTCGTGCAGGCCTGGCCCGCCCTCTGCGCGACGGCGACGCTGCTCCTCACGGGCCTGGGCGCCGGACTCTTCCAGAAGAGTCTCGCGGAGGGTTTCCGCGCCTGGACCCACGAGCCGCCGCGGCTCTTCGACCAGACGCTGTCCTGGTTCGCCGCGTCGGGGGCGGCGATCCGCACCGTGACGCTCGGGGTCGCCACGGCGACCTGCGGGATGGTGCAGGCTACGCACTTCGGGGCGAAGATCGAGGCGGACTCCTTCATCCTCCTGCTGCTGCTCTATTCCGGCCTCGCGGCCGCGTGGTTCGGCGAGACGCGCGCCCGGAAGTCGATGATCTCCTTCATCCTGACGGAGCTCTGCGCCCTGGGCTTCTTTGTCGCGCTCCGCAGCGAGGTGGTCCGCGCGACGCCGGCGTGGAAGCCCGAGTACGACGCGGCGGCGATGGTCGGGGCCTTCCTGGTCCTGGCCGGGTTCAAGCCGCTCCTTGACCGGCAGCCGCGGGAGCTCCGGGTCCCGCTCCTGGCCACGCTCTTCATGCTCCCGGTGGCGTCGGTCGTGTGGGTGATCGCCAGGGACCTCAGCGTCGATGCGGTGCTGGTGGTGATCGGCCTCCAGAGCGCGGCGTTCGCCTACATGGGGAGGGACGACCGCGAGTCGGCGTACCACGCGGTGGCGACGGCCGGTTTCACGGCGTTCGTGCTCCTGGTCTTCTCGAGCAAGCTCCACCTGAAGGAGCTGCACGCGTACGTCCTCCCGGTGGGGACGGGCCTGCTCGTGCTCGTGCAGCTCTTCGCGCGGAGGATCCAGGCCGAGCTGCGGAACGGGGTGCGCCTGGTGACGCTGCTGGCGATGATGGGGAGCGCGGCCTACTACGCGCTCCTGGATACGCGCTACCCGCTGGCGTTCAACCTGACGCTCGTGGTCCTCTGCCTGGCGGCGATGGGGATGGGCGGGCTCTTCCGGGTGCGGCTCTACCTGCTCCTCGGGTTCACGGGGCTCATGGTGGACCTGGCCTCGATCGTGGTGAAGGTGCTGATGGCGGCGGACCGGAGCGTGCGGATGATCGCGGTGGGCTTGATGGTGCTGGCGGTGGGCACGGGGCTCGTCTTCGGGGCAATCTACTACAAGACGCACCGGCAGGAGATCGAGGAGCGGCTCGGGCGTCTGCGCCTGCGCTTCGCGAACTGGGAGTGAGCCTCGGGCGGCGTAAGACATCTCAGGAGGACAGCCCGATGACGATTATCTCACGAATTTCCCTGGCGCTCTCGCTCACCCTCTGCGCCGCGGCGCAGGGTGACGGGTGGACGGCGCTTTTTGACGGCAGGTCCCTCGAGGGCTGGGAGCAGCAGAACGGCACGGCCACCTACAGCGTGGAGGAGGGCTGCGTCCTGGGCAAGACCGCCGAGGGAAGTCCCAACTCCTTCCTCTGCACGAAGAAGTCCTACGGGGACTTCGAGCTGAAGTTCGAAGTGAAGGTGGCCGACGAGCTCAACTCGGGCGTGCAGATCCGCTCGGCGAGCAAGAAGGACGTGGACGGCGGCCGGGTGCACGGCCCGCAGGTGGAGATCGCGATCAACGGGACGGCGGGCTTCATCTACGGGGAGGGCCTCAAGGGCGTCGGCTGGCTCTCCGAGGATCGCAGCGATCCCAAGGCGCAGGCCGCCTTCAAGAAGGGGGAATGGAACTCGTACCGGGTGCTGGCGGAGGGCAAGTCGATCAAGACCTGGGTGAACGACGTGCCGGTGGCGAACCTGGTGGACGAGAAGACGGGGATGCTGTCCGGCTTCATCGGCCTGCAGGTCCACGGGATCAAGAAGGGCTCGGGCCCCTTCGAGGTCCGCTGGAAGAACATCCAGCTCCGCGAGATCAAGAAGTGAGGACGCCCCGCGGCCCCCGGCGCGGGCCGCTTTGGATGGCCGCGCCTGCTCACTCGGGGCGGTAGCCGCGCCACATCCAGACCAGGGTGTCCGCCAGCGTCTGCTGGAACACCTTGCCCTCGCAGTGCTTCGTCCCCTTGCTGAACACGAAGCGGTAGTCGTATCCCCTGGCTTTGAGCGCCGCCGCGGTCCGCTGGTTGGCCATCACCCAGTTATGGTAGGTGCCCTCCGGGTCGTTGGCGCGAAGGTCGTTCTCCGAGACGTGCGTGAAGATGCGGAGCGGCTTCTTCTCGCTCTTCTCGATCAGCTTCATCCCGGAGTGGTACTCCCACGCGCCGAGCGGGAACTTCGCCTCTTCGGGCGCGTTGTCCGCCTGCTGGTCCACGAACGTGCCGGAGTACGTGATCAGCCGTCGGAACAGGTCCGGGCGGAACCACCCGATGGCGAGCGCGGCCGCGCCCCCCGAGCTGCAGCCCATCACCGCCTTGCCCCAGGGATCCGCCGTGAACGCCAGCTTCGGATACGCCGCCTTGACCTTTTCATCGGCGAGGACCGCCGGCAGCACTTCGTCGTTGATGAAGCGGGCGTGGCGGTCGGACATCGTGTCGTATTCCAGGCCACGCTCGCTTCCCTTGCCGTCGTTGCCGCCGTTCTCGACCGCGACCACGACGAAGGCCGGCAGGCGGCGGTCCGGGTCCTTGGAGACCGTCAGGTTGTCCAGGGCATGGCGCACCAGGTTCATCTGGCTGGGTCCGTCGAACGTCACGAGCACGGGCGCCTTCAGGCCGTCCTTGGTGGCGGCCGGCACGTACACGAAAATCTTCCGCTGCTTGCGGACGGGCTTCTTCGGGTCCAGCGTGGCGTCGTTTCCGGGAAAGATCTTGCTGTCCGCCAGCGTCATCGAGAACTCGAAGGACTGTCCCTTGGGATTGCCCTTGTCCTTCAGGTCGGGGTCGACCTCATAGTCGGGACCGACGATGATGTCTCCGTTGCCCCTGGCGTCCGGTTTGTCCTGCGCGTCGCCGGCGCCGCCGATGCCCGCGAACAGGAGAAAGCCGATGAAAACGAAGGGCAGCCTTGCGGTCAAGTTCATGGCGAAGATCCCTCGATAGCGATTCCGGAGCATACCCCAATAGCTTACAGCGCCTTCAGGGATTCCTTCTCGTTCCACGGGAGAGGCGAAAAGGCTACGCCTTCCCCAGGCAGCACTGCTTGTACTTCCGCCCGCTCCCGCAGGGGCACGGATCGTTGCGGCCGACCTTGGCCTCGCTGCGGACCGGCGCCGGACCCTGGCGCACCGCGCGGGTGTAGAGCCAGGCGCCGTTGATGCGGTGGAATTCCGCCTTCTCGTGGAGCGCGTGCTCCTGTTCGCCCTCGCGATAGTAGGCCGTGAAGTCGACGAAGGAGGTGTCGGGCCGGACCCCCGCGTCGTGTGCGTGGATCACCAGCCTCGTCCAAGCCGTCGCCGCCGGATCCTTCCCGGGCTCGTAAGGCTCGGAGGCCGTCTTCGCATACGTGCGGTGCAGGTGGGCGTAGTCGCGCGCCACATGGGCGGTGAACCGGGAGCGCATCAGTTCCTCGGCGGTCGCGGCGGGGCGCTGCTGCGTCAGGATCGGCTCGCAGCACAGGGCGAACGTCTTCCCGCTGCCGCAGGGGCAGGGCTGGTCGCGGCGCGGGGCTGCGGATTCGGCGGGCGAAGCGGTCACGCGTCATCTCCGAAGGGGGCGGCCGGTTCGAGGCCTCACGGGCCCGGGACCTGCCAGAGTGCGGCCTCATGGAATACCTGAATTGCGCCTCAAACGCCAGCAGAAGCTCCCGAAAAATGTTTCACCAGCGAGTGTGAGGTTTCCCGGATTCCGCACCCTACTCTGTGGGCGAGCCGGGGGGCTGTTCGTGGGACAGTCCCTGGATCGTCACGGATGGAACCGGATTCGGGCCACTGTCGGAGCGGAAACCCATGAAGAAGGTCCTCATGATGGTCGCGGGGTTGCTCGCGGCCGGATCGGGCGCCTGGGCGCAGGCCACGTACGTCGCGCAGGAAAACGGCGGACTGCAGCCCACCGCGGCCACCTACTCGGTCAGCGCCACCGGCGGCACGCTCACGATCCAGGTCAGCCGGACCGTGGGGACCGTCGGCGCGGTCGGATGCTCCTACCAGACGGTCAACGGGACGGCCATCGCGGGCACGGACTTCGTTGCCGCCTCCGGCACCCTTTCGTGGGCGGCCGGCGACGGGGCTTCCAAGCCGGTCGTGATCACGATCCTCAATGACGGGTTGGCGAGCGGCGATAAGACGTTCACCTTCCGCCTCCACAGCCCGACGGGAACAGGGGCCTTCCTGGGGGTCCCGCCCACATCGCCCCCCACAAACCAGGAGGGCCGGGTTCTCCCTGCGATGCCGGCGATCGCGACCTCGACCCTCTGGAATACCGCCGCGGGCGACGCCATCCTTGCCGCCTCGCAGATTCTGCCCGTCAACAACCCCTGGAATGAGGACATCTCCCAGCGCCCCGTCGCGGCGAACTCCACCGCCATGGTCGGCCTGATCGGGGCCGGCACGAACATCGCCCTCAACCTGGACATGAACTTCGCCATCGTGCCGTCGAACCAGGCCGGGGCGAACGTCACGCTCGTGGATTACCCGGGCGAGTCGGATGCGGGCCCGTATCCCGTCCCCACCAACGGCCCGATCGAGAACTGGCCGGACGGGGACACCCGCAGCCTCGCCGACAGCCAGCAGGACATCAATCCGGCTATGGGCGGCGACCGGCACCACTTCACCCTCGACCCCATCAACGGCTATTTCTACGAGTACTGGCAGATAGCGCGCAACGCGAGCTTTGCCTGGACGGCCTCCAACTGCGCCAAGTTCAACCTCCGGTCCAACAAGCTCCGGCCCGATGGCTGGACCTCGGGCGACGCTGCGGGGCTCCCCATCCTCCCCGCGATCCCCCGCTACGACGAATGCGAGCGGGGCATGGTCGAGCACGCGCTCCGGTTCACGGTGACGAATACCCGAAATCAATACGTCTACCCGGGCACCCACTTCGCGTCCACGAAGACCAACCCCGACTTTCCGCGCATGGCGGAACGGTTCCGGCTCAAGAAGAACGCCGCGGTCGACGCCAAGATCGCCGGCATGGCCAAGCACCCCAAGGCCATCGCGCTGGCGCTCCAGAAATACGGCATGTTCCAGGCCGACAACGGCGGGAACTGGCGGCTGTCGATGAATCCCGACGCGCGGCTGACCAACCTGAACCAGCTCACCCAGTTGATCGGCAGCGAATTCGAGGTCATCGTCCCGACCGGTCCGAATGAGGGGCCCCGCCAGTACAGCACGTCTACGATCACGGTCATCGATTCCGCCAGCGGGGATACCACCGCGCCGGCGGCCGTGGCGAATCTGGCGGTGACGGGGCAGACCTCAACGACGATCACTCTGCAATGGACGGCGCCGGGGGACGATGGTGCCATCGGAACAGCGACGTCTTACGACATCCGCTACTCCAACGCGGCGATCACGCTAGCGAACTGGGCGGCGGCGACGCAGGCGACGGGGGAACCCGCGCCGACGGCCGGGGGGACGACGCAGAGCTTCACGGTGACGGGCCTGGCGGCGTCGACGACCTACTTCTTCTCGATTCGAGCGTCCGACGAGGTTCCTAACCAGGCGGGAGTTTCCAACAGTCCGAGCGGCACGACATCGGCGCCGCCGGATGTGACCGCGCCGGCGGCCGTGGCAAACCTTTCGGTGACGGGGCAGACGTCGAGTTCGATCACGCTGCAATGGACAGCGCCCGGAGATGACGGCGCGGCCGGGACGGCCACGTCCTATGACATCCGCTACTCCAATGCGGCGATCACGCTGGCGAACTGGGCGGCGGCGACTCAGGCGACGGGGGAACCTG
>JAHFOZ010000334.1 GCA_023261405.1 Planctomycetota bacterium | reverse complement strand
CCATTCGAAGAAATCACCGCCCACGAGGTCGAACACGAAGAGCGCCGCGAACGACGAGGCGGGGTAGAGCTCGGACTTCACGAACTCCCGCGAGCCCAGGAGGCCGTCCTCCTCGCAGTCGAAGGAGATGAAGAGCATCGAGCGGCCGGGCACGGTCCCCGAGAACGACCGCGCCAGCTCGAGGACCATCGCCGTGCCCGAGGCGTTGTCGTCCGCCCCGTTGTGAATCTTGCCGTTCCGGACCCCCAGCCCATCGTGGTGCGCGGCCACCACCACGTACTCCCTGGCCCGCTTCCCCTCGAGCAGGCCAACCACGTTGCGACCCTTGTGCTCGGGGCTGCCCGACGAGAAGCGCGAGGTGAAGTCCTGGAAGTACCCGTCCCTGCCGCCCGGCTTGAGACCGCACTCCTTGAAGCGGCCGGCCACGTATTCGGCTGCGGCGAGCCCCTCGGGGGTCCCGTCGTCGCGGCCTTTCATCTCGTCCGAGGCGAGCTTCAGGATGTGACGCTCGAAACCCTCCCGGGAAAACGCCTCCGCCTGCGTGCAGAACGCGAGCGCCAGGAGGAGCATGAGGTCGAGGCTACTGTTTCTTCTCGAGCGCGTCCACCAGTTCCACGAGGCCTCGCTGGAGGACCCGGTCGGTCTGCAGGTCCGCCACCCAGACGGTGCCCTCGTCCGCCATTTTCCGGCGGGCGGCGCGCCGAAGCTCGCCGCGCACGTCGTCCTTCGAGAGTCCGGTCTTGAGCCCTGCAAAGAAGGCCTCGAACCCAGGCCAGCGATCGGACTCGAATCCGTCGTACTCGGCGAGTCCGCGAAGCTCGTCTCCCCACCGCGCGGCCACGTAGGTGTCGGCCAAACCCGAGGCGCGAAAGCTCCACAGGTCGGCGAACCGCTCGGCCGACGGCCGGTCCTCGGCGCAGGCGATCCCCGGCGCGACGCCGATGTGGTTCACCTCGTTCCCCTTGGGTGTGGTATAGCGCATCACCGTGAGGTACAGGTAGCGCTTCATCATCATCGAGGTGAGGAAGATGGGGGTCTGGCCCACGCCCTTCCCGTAGGTGGTCTCGCCGATGAGGGTGGCCCGGCCGTGGTCCTTGAGCGCGCCCGCGAGGAGCTCGCTGGCCGAGGCCGATGCGCGGTTGACCAGACACACCATGGGCATCTGCTCGAACTCGCTGCGCGCGGTCGTCTTGAAATCCATGTCGCCCCCGAAGCCGGGAATCTGCAGCCCGCCCAGGGAGGGCTTGTAGTGCGATACGGTCTTCGTGATCAGCAGCCCCTGCGGGAGGAAAAGGTCGGCGACGCCGGTCGATGCGGGCAGGGCCCCGCCGGGGTTGTGCCGAAGATCGAGGAGGATGGCCTTCATCCCCTCCTTCTGCATCTTCTGGAGCGCCGAGCGGGCCTCCTTGACGAGGGCGCCGTCGAAGATCGTGAGGCGGAGGTAGCCCACCCCCTGTCCCAGGTACTGGTGGCGCACGTCCTTCACCATGGCCTTCCGGTGGGCGATCTTGAAATCGTAGTCCCGGCCGTCCCGCCGGATGCCCAGCTCGAGCGTCTCGCCGGCGCGGACCTTCAGGAGTTCCGACCACTCCTCGGGGCGCACCGCCTCCGCCTTGCGCCCGGCCACCTTGAGGACCTCGTCGCCGATCTCGATGCCCTCCTCGTAGGCGGCGTAGCCGTACTGCACGTAGGCCACCGCCACCTTGCCTTCCTTCATCTGCACCGAGCAGCCGATGGACTCCTCGCGCCCGCCGCCCTGCAGCATCTTGAGGAGCCCGGCCAGGTCCTCCTGGGTGAGGATCCGGGAGAACGGGTCGCCCGTCTCCCGGACCATGGCTTGCGCGCCGTGATCCGCGAGCTTCAGGAAGTCCAGGTCCGGGACCTTCTCCTCGACGGCCGCCACGGCGGCATCCAGGGAGTCGAGTCCCTTGAGCCCGGCCTTGACGGCGGCCCGCTTCTCCGCCTCCACGCCGGAGAAGTCCTTGTGGTCCATGGCGGCCGCCATCGCGCGGATACCCGCCCGGACGAGGGCCTTCTCCTCCATGCGTTCGCGCTCGATGAAGGACTCGAGAAGGTGCTTCTTGACCTCCTTGAGATAGGCCCTGGCCTTTCGCGCCTCGCCGTCCTTCGTGCTGAGCCGCAGGAGTCCGGGACCCGTCGTGCCCCCCGGGGCCGATGGGTCCCGGACGTGCGACTCGAGGTACTTCGGCGCGGTCCCGACCATCGTTGCGGCCAGCAGGGCCGCCACGATTCCCCGACCCCGGATGCTCATGAGCTGTCCTCCGGTCCTCAAGGGCGCGGATTCATCACTTCGTATCGTTGCACACAGCCCGGAGCGATCTGCAAGCTTCGAGCTCCCGCCGGCACTTAACTATACGACATCCGGGGCGCCCGGGAGAGCCTGTCCCGCACGCCCGGCGCGAGGGCCCGCCTCAAATAATCCTCGATTTCCTGAACCCTCCCGCTATGATTGTGCGGGACATGGAGAGGACCTGCCAGATCTGCCGTGGGCCGGCGGCGACCCGGGAATGCTACGTCCGGGTCGATTCGGGGGAGCGCCCCGCCTGCCGTCCCTGCTGGGAGCAGCTCTTCCTCGACCCGCGGCGCCTGCTGCGGGCGATGCAGTCGGGGTCCCCTCCCAGCCCGCCCGGTCTCAAGTAGTCGCCTCACGATTTTTTCTTCATCCGCCTTGCCGATTTGCCATCCCGCGCTATACTTCTCCCCGGAGAGAACGAGAGGGGGATTCATGTCCACGGACTCATGCACGGATGTCTTCGACGTCCTCGCGCGCATCTTTGATCTTCGCGAACGCCGCTCCCAGGACGTACGTCCTGCCGTGCAGCTCATGCTGGGCCTGGACCCTGACGATCGCGCGCTCGTCCGCGACTGCCAGGTGCTCCTGGGCCATGAAGGACTTCCCGCGCTCCGCCGCGAGCGACTCCGGCGCGTCGAGGACGTGTCGCCCCTCCAGGCGGATCCCGAGGATGCCCTTCCCGAGGCGGATGTGGCGCCGGTGATGGAGGCGCTGCAGCTCGGCGGGTCGGTCCGCCGCCTCTTCCCCGACCTGCGGACGCCCCGGTGGCAGATTGCCCGCGCGCTGATGAAGGACCCTGCCGCCTTCCAGGCATCCCTTGCGGACGCCCTGCGCTCGCGCCGCCCCGAGGGCGCCCGGCGCTCGGTGGAGGAGCAGATCGCGAAGGAACGCCCCGTCTGGATCGACCGTGCGGGAGCCCTCAGGGCCGCCTGCCTCAACGTGCTCCGCGGGATTGGAGACGAGGGGGTCGATACGGTTCATGAGGCGGCGGAGCGGCTCTTCGAGCTCTTTGCGGCCTGCGACCGCCGCGCCATGAACCTGCTTTGGGCGCTCGACACGGCCCCGGACGATGCCGTCCGCCAGGTGACGCGCCTCCACGAGGTCGCCTCCGCCTCGGGCCCCCTCCCCGCCGACGCGCTCCCCCTGGTCGCGTAGGCCCCGATCCTCGCCCTGGACGCGCCGGAGTGCTATGATGTCACTTCCATGTACATCCGCTCCAAGGATGAGGCCATGGCCGCCCTCGCCGAGATCCTCGACCTCGAAGGCCGCTCGCAGCAGATCGTGCAGGCCACGGTGAAGGTGGCGCTCTGCCTCGAGCTCGAGGCGCGCCGCTTCATGCTGGATGTGCAGGCGGGCGTGATCGAAGGGGGCCTGGACGCCTTCCGGAAGAAGCGCGAGGACGCGCTGGCCCATCTCTCCGAGACCAAGGTCCGCCGGCACGCCCCCGGGATCGACGTCAAGAAGGACGTCCTGCTCGATGAAATCGGAGTGGCCCTGGATCTGCTGAAGATGGTCCAGATCCTCACGGACGTGTTCCCGGAGCTCGGACAGAAGCACCCGAAGTGGGAGATCGCCCGGTTCATCCACGAGAACCAGAGCTACACCCGGGAGGCGATGGAGGCAGGCCTTCGGCGGCGCGGCAAGCCCGAGCACGCGGCACTGGAGAGCAAGGTGCTGGCGCGCATCGAGGAGAAGAAGCCCTGGTGGCCCGAGTGGGCGGAGTCGATCCGCCAGGCCTGCACTCACTATGGGAAGGGCATGGCCCGCGACCCGGGAATCCTGCCCGCCGCGCACGACCCGGAGACCTGGTTCCACATCATCACGATGAGCGAAGACCGCGCTCGCCAGATGCTCAACCGGCTCGCCGGAACGTCCACGGACGTGGCGGACTACCTCGGGCAGATCCGCGCGCGGATCAACCTCGTCCTGACCGCGCAGCAGGAGGCCGGCGCCTGATCTACATCCGGAACAAGGAAGACGCGCTGGCCGCCCTGGCCGAGGTGCTCGCGCTGCCGGAGCGGCGCCAGCAGATCATCCAGCTGACGGTGCGCGTGGCCATGTGCCTCGACGCGGAGTCGCGGGCCTTCATGGCGGACGCGCAGGCCGGGCTGATCGAGGGCGGCCTCGAACACATGAAGGAGCGCCGTCACGAGCTGCTGGCGGCGCGGGAGCAGGAGTTGCCCGAGGCGATCGTGATCGTGGATTCGGACGAGGACCAGCTCCTCGAGCAGGCGGGCGCGGCGATGGACGCCCTGCGGCTCGCGGGGATCGTGCGCGAGCTGTACGAGGACGTGCGGGACCACCACGAGCCCTGGGAGGTGGCCCGCGCGATCCTGTCGCAGGAAGCCGCCGTGCGTCAGCTGATGATCGACGGCGTCAAGGCACGCGGCGAGGGAAAGACGGCGGAGTACGAACGCTGCCGTGCGGAGACCCTGCGCCATGTCGTGGCCGCCCGTCCCTCCTGGGCGGCGCGCGTGCCGGCGCTGAAGGAAGCCTGCTGGCGCGTCACCGGCAAGAAGGAGCAGGATGTGGTCTTCGGCGTGCTGGCGGTGGACGACGTGCGCGCGCGCCTGGTCCTGTCGCTGAATCCCCGCGAAGCGGCCGAATACATCACCTCGGTGCTCCAGAAGATCGAGCTGCTCCGGGACCTGGAGGCGAAGGGGTCGTAGGGATTCGACGCGGGTCGGCGCGCCTGCACTGAGCCACGAGTCTTTGACGGTCGTGGCCGGCAGGGCGAAGAGTCGAAGTGGGCGCGGAGGGATTCGAACCCCCATCCCTTTCGGGGCTGGATCGTAAGTCCAGTGCGTCTGCCAATTCCGCCACGCGCCCGTGAAAAGCCTGTTCATCTCGATCGACCCGATTATAATATCGGCCGCCCGCCGCCTCACGGAGAGGTGCCAGAGTGGCCGATCGGGCTCGCCTCGAAAGCGAGTGTCTCCGCAAGGGGACCGTGGGTTCGAATCCCACCCTCTCCGCCATCCCGAAAGAGACCGTCCCTGGCAGTGCAGGGGCAGGCTGCCGGGGCATGTCATCATGATAGCGGGGATTCCGGCACGAATTCGGTACGGACGTCCGCTCTTGCTCATGGCAGGGGAGGCCCTTGCCCCCCTGCGAGACAACCCCTGTAATTCCTGTAGCCTCGGCCCTAGAACACGTACCCCAGGCCGACGAAGTAGATGTCGTCGTATTGGACGAGACCGGGAGCCGGCTCGTGGTCGAACTCGCTGATGACGCCGCCCAGCAGGGACCAGCCGCCCCCGAGCGAGGTGCCGAGGGTCGCCTCGTTGCGGAACTGCCAGTCGTCCGAGTCCTCGAAATTCGGGTAGTGGGTGAACAGGTCCTTGAGTTCGAACCCCAGGGGCAGCCGCACCCGGAGTCGGGCCGACAGGCGGGCTCCCGTGTGGGACTCGTCCGCCTGGATCTCGCGAAAGTTGTTGTCGAAGTAGGCGATGCCCGCCTCGGCCGAGAAATCGATCCAGCTCTCCTTGAGGATCGTGTACCCCGCCCCCGCGCTGATGACCGTCCCCAGGCTGAGGTCCTTGAACCGGTCGGAGAGGAACTCCACGCTCGCATACCCGTAGAGGTCCGCCACGAAGGTGTACTGGTACTTTCCCAGTCCGTAGCCGTTCCGCTCCATGATGTCGCCGCGGAC
>JAHFOZ010000333.1 GCA_023261405.1 Planctomycetota bacterium | reverse complement strand
GAGGAACGATTCGCGCCAAGGGAATGCAGACCAATAGCTTCGTGGTGAAAGTTTCCCGCTTCGATCCGAACCTCGGTTGGCAGGGGCCTCAGTCGATCCTGCCCTCGGTCTTCGCGCACGACAGGGCAACGCTCGTCGGATCGGGAGGGGCGTCGTTTGCCATCCTGAGGACGCCCGGGGCCTTCCAAGTGTTCGAGCTTCGCTTCGCCCCCCCGGGGCGCGATCGCATGGTGCGCGGGGCCCGCGGAACGGCCCAGGAGCTGGAGATTCGAGAGCCTGATCCATTCGACTATCCCCGCGAGTTCCCGGACACCCCGCAAGGAGCGGCCCAGGGGTTCCTGACGGGTGGACTCCATAATGACACCCGCCTCGTGAGGCGCCATGCCTTTATCGAGTCCGTCGCCGACTGGCCGGATCCGGAATTCCTGGCCGCCTGTACTCCCGTCGCCCGTGAGAGTCTGGTCGAGTGGATCTCCAAATGGGCCATCACCAAGGGCGGTGGAGTGTCCGCCCCCTTTACCGGCGTCGAGGTGCAGGGGGCGGAGATCCGGGGGAACGAAGCGACCGTCGCGCTCTCCGGCGCTTCCTCCTGGCTCGGAAAGCAGGTCCAGGCAAGGCGGATCCAGGGGAAGTGGCGTATCGCGCTCCGGCTGGAGGCCAAGGACATCCAGTTGATCTTCGGCACCCCTCCGGAAGGCGTGCATGTGGAGAAGGACTCCATCAGCCGCAGGCTCAAGGAAATCCGAACGGCCGAGGAAGGGTTCCGCCAGAACGACCGGGACAAGGACGGGCTGGAGGCGTACTGGACCGGCGATGTTGCGGGGCTCTACTTCCTGAACGACCTGAAGCTCATCGACCGTGGCGTCGCGCTCGCCGACGCGGCCCCGATCCCCTGGCCGGGGCGTCCCGAGCCCCGGACCCCGGTTCCCTTTCTCGGGTACTATGTCCGCGTCATCCCGCTGGACCCCGACGGCAGGCCCTATGCGGCGGACCCGAACCGCGACGGTCGGGCCTGGGAGAATCTGACTCGCTTCGGGTTCTGTGCCTATCCCGCGGATTATGCGGCCAAGCCGGGGCTCACGTTCATCATCTCCCAGGCCCGGACGCTGTGGAGCAAGGACACGGGGGGAAAGCCCGTGGAGCGCTTCCCCGCCGACCCGGAGAAGGAGGGATGGAAGGTCGTGATTTGATCCCGTCCTGCCTGGCAAACTCCGAGTGAACCCAGCTGAAACGAGAACTTCCGAATGAAGTCCTCAGCAAAGGTTTGAGGAGTCATCTCGACGTTCCTTGGTGCTCGGATGGGAGGCGCATGCCCAAAGCATAGAGCGAGCCCCCAAGCTGCACAAGTGCGCATCAAGACGCTGGGGCAGCTCAGGGCGCTCGGGGAGGCGGCAAGTCGTTCAAGGCTGGCAAGCTGGCTCGTATTGTGAGCGTCCTTGCCAGCTTGAAATCACTCTCGCGATCAAGTCCAGAGTCCTGATATAATTCTTCCATGGCCGAAAAGGAAATTGCCAAGCAGGTGATCGACGCCCTTCCGGACAGCGTGACGATGGATGAGATCATCCACGCCTTGTACGTCCGGACGAAGTTCGGCCGGGGCGAGCAGGAGATTCGCGACGGCAAGGGCATCCCCCACGACGAAGCGAAGCGTCGACTCAGCAAATGGGTCAAGTGATCTGGGCTCCCTCCTCGCTGGAGGATGTGGCGCAGATCGCGCAATTCATCGCCCGCGACTCTTCCGATCAGGCATCGCTCTTCGTCAGTCGGCTGGTTGAAGCCACGGACCGCCTTGGATCGTTCCCGCTTTCGGGCCGGATCATCCCGGAAATCGGCCATCCGGATTGCAGGGAGATCGTCTACGGAGCCTATCGCATCATGTATCGGGTGCAAGGCGAGGACGTGTGGGTCACCGGAGTGGTTCACGGCGCCCGGGACTGGAAGCCAGGAGCATGATCCCGTTTCGCTGCCCAAAGTGGTGGGTATGGGCCATTCCCCCGAGCGGTGAGACCAGGGTAGGCTGATTCGAAACCGCTTCTGCGGGTGGAAGCTGCCTGGCCCGGCGCGCGGGAGACGATACGCTCGACCGTGAGGGTCGTCGCGTCGTAGCGCGTCTCCGCCCTCCCGGTCACCTCGTAGGGGCCCAGCGTGCCGAGGAACGCGCGCGCGCGGCGGTAGACGGCGGGGAAGAGGACGCACTCGAAGAGCCCGTGCTCGTCCTCCATCGTTACGAACTCCATGGGTTCCTCCTTGGCCGTCATCGCCACGCGCGCCGTGGCCATGAGGCCCGTGAGCGTCACCCGCCGGCCCGCCGACGCGGCCAGGCCGCGCGAGTCGAAGCGGCGCGGAGGAGACAGGTAGGACAGGATGTGGCGCCGCGCCGAGAGGCCCAGCAGCTCCAGCTCGTCGGCGAACTTTCGCTCCTCGCCGAAGTCCGGGATCGGCGGCACGGGACCGCCGCCCGAGCGCAGGAGCATGAGCGCCTGCGGCCGCGGGAGGCCCGCCCAGTCCATCGCCCCCGAGAGAACCAGGGCCCGCAGCGACGGCTTCGAGATCCGCGTGCGCTCGAGGAAGTCCTCCGGGGACGCGAAGGGCCGCGCCTCGAGGATCTGCGCGATCTCCCGCTCCGCGATCCCGAAGATCCGCCCCAGCCCCGTGCGGATGGCGCCGTCCTCGAGCGTGAACTCCAGCGCCGATCGCTGGACGCAGGGCAGGAGGACGCGGATCCCCTCGCGCTTGGCCTGCTCCAGGTAGACCCGCGCGTCGTAGAGCCCCTGGTTGTTGTTGAGCGCCGCCACCCAGTGGGCCGCCGGATGGTGCGCCGCGAGCCACGCCGACGCCCAGGCCAGCACCCCGTACGACGCCGCGTGCGCCCGGCAGAAGGAGAACTCGTTGAACTTCGCCATCTGGATCCAGAGGCCCTTCGCGACGTCGGCCGGCGTCCCGTGGCGGGCCGCGGCGTCCAGGAACTCCCTCGAGACCGCCACCCGCTCCTCGTCCGTGCGCAGCTTCTGCACCCGGCGGCGGAAGCGGTCGCCCTCCGCGAGGGAGAGCCCCGTGAGCGCCGCGGCCACGATCATCGCGTCGTCCTCGTAGAGCATGATCCCGTGGGTGTCCCGGAGGAGGCCGAGCCCCGGCGCGGGCGCCAGGCCGCGCTCGCGGCGGATGAACTCCTCCTTCATCCCCAGCGACGCCGCCCCGGGGCGGATGAGCGCGATCGCCTTCATGAGCCCCCTCGCGTCGGAGGGCCGCATCATGCGGATGAGCGACCGCATCGCCGGCGACTCCAGCTGGTTGCAGCCCAGCGTCCGCGCCTCCCGGAGCAGCCGCACGGTCGGCTCGTCGACCGGGAGCCGCTCCACGTCGATCCGCCCCCCGCCGGTCCGCTCCACGATCTCCGCCGTCTCGCGGATCGTGGAGAGCGCGCGGTTCCCCAGGAGGTCGATCTTGACGAGCCCCGCCTCCTCGACGGAGTCCTTGTCGTACTGCGTGACGATGACGCCCTTCTCGGCGCGCTGCATCGGGGCGACGCCGGAGGGGCCCAGCACGATCCCGCCGGGATGCACCGAGAGGTGGCGCGGCAGGTCCAGGAGCGCCCGCGCGGCGGCCTCGAGCTTCGCGCGGTCGGGGACCGCGACGCGGCGCCGCTGGAGCTGCGTGACCTGCGCGTCGGAGTATCCGAACGCCCGGGCCGCCTCGCGGAACGCCGAGCGCCGCTGGAACGTGATGTGCGTCGAAACCATCGCCACGTCGCCGAAGCGGCGGAAGACGTGGGCGATCACCTCGTCGCGGACCCGCCAGGAGAAGTCCACGTCGATGTCCGGGTAGTCCGCGCGTCCCTCGTGCAGGAAGCGCTCGAAGGGCAGGTCGAAGGCGATGGGGCAGACGTTCGTGATCCCCAGGCAGTAGGCCACGACGCTCGAGGCGCCCGACCCGCGGCCCGCCACCGGTAGCCCGCGCTCCCGCGAGTACTTCACGATGTCATGGACCACGAGGAAGTAGTCCGCATAGCCCAGGCGGCCGATCACCGCGAGCTCACGCTCGATGCGCTCGAGCGGCGCGCCGGCGGGGTAGCGCCACGCCGCCCCCGCGCGGCAGAGTTCCCGGAGGCGCGCGAGGCCGCCCTGGTCGCGCGGGAAGATCTTGGGGGCGGGGAGGAAGTCCCAGTCGCACTCCTCGAGAAGCCGCTCGTCGCCGGGGTCGGCCGGCACGTCGGCGCGGAGATAGGCCTCGGGGCTCGCGAGCCCCTCGACATGCGCCACGAGCGTGTTCTCCCGGATGGCCGAGAGGAGCCGGTGGACGCGCCACTCCCCGGGCGTGGCGAAGTGGACGTCGAAGACGCGCTCCGGCGGCAGGGAGAGCAGCCCCGCCGTGTCCTCCCAGGTCCCGCCCGTCTTCCGCGCGGTGAGGAGGCGACAGAGGTTGGCGTAGCCCTCGCGGCCCTTCACGAGGTGGACCGTGCCGTCCACCCGCGCGCCGATCATCGGCCGTATCCCCGCGTCGCGGCAGAGCGTCCAGAACTCCACGGCGCCGGCGAGCGATTCCTCGTCGGCCAGGACGAGCCGCTTCATCCCCAGCTCCGCCGCGCGGGCCACGAGGGCCGCGGGCGGGGAGGCCCCGCGGAGGAGGCTGTGGGCGCTCCGGGCGCAGACGATCATTTCGTCAGGGACGGCGTGCGGAGGACGTAGCCGTACGCGTCCTTGGGGAGCTTCGAGAGGAGGTCGATCGCGCGGCCGGCGACGATCGCGCCGTCGCCGAACTTGTCGCGCACGGCGTCCACCGCGGCGTGGAGGCGGGCGAGGCGGCCGTCGTCGAAGAGCGCGAGCTGGCCGTCGTCCGGCACGAAGTTGGACAGGACGATCCCCGCGTGGCGGAGCGTCACGCGGCGGGTGTAGAGTTTCCACAGGAGCTCCCGGACGACGGGATGCACGTCCTCGTCCACCGCGGTGGCGGGGAAGGAGCGGGACATCTCCTCCTGCTGCCAGTCGGAGTAGCGGACCTTGACGCCGACGGTCTTCGCCTTGAGCCCCAGCTGGCGCGCCGCGCGCAGGGCGCGGTCCACGAGGTAGGAGAGCAGGCCCTCGATCTCGCCCCGCTCCGCCGTGGCGCGGTGGAACGTGGTCTCGCGGGAGATGGACCGGGGCACCTCGCGCTCGTGGATGGCGCGGGTGTCGCGGCCGCGGGCGCGCTCGTAGAGGGCGGCGCCGACCTTTCCCAGCAGGCCCTCGAGCGTGCGGAGCGGCACCTCGCGGAACTCGCGGACGCTGCGGATGTTCATGTCGTGGAAGATCTGCCGCGTCTTCGGCCCCATGCCGGGGAGTTTCTCCAGGGGGAGGGAGAGGAGGAAGGGCTCCTCGTCCGCCTCGGGGAGGAGCCGGAGGCCGTCGGGCTTCACGGACTTGGCGGCGAGCTTGGAGAGCATGCGGTTCCGGGCGACGCCGACGGTGACGGCGAGGCCGACCTCGTCCTGGATCTCGCGGCGCAGGCGGCGGCCGACCTCGAGAAAGTCCGGGTAGACGCGCTCGGTGCCGGAGAAGTCGCAGAAGGCCTCGTCGAGGAGGCACTCCAGGGCGGGGGCATAGCGGCGGCAGATCTCCCAGATGGCGGCGGTGAAGCAGCGGTAGATCTCGTGGCGGCCCTCGAGCACGATGATGCCCGGGCAGAGGCGGCGGGCCTCGTGGAGGGGCGTGCCGTTGGCGACCCCGCGGGCGCGGGCCTCGTAGCTGGCCGACGCCACCACGCCGCCGCCCACGGCGACGGGGCGGCCCTTGAGCCGCGGGTCGCGCAGCTGCTCGACCGAGGCGAAGAAGGCGTCGATGTCGAGGTGGAGTATAGGCATCAGGCACTGACGCTCTCGAGATACCAGACCGGGTCGCCCTCGCGGTGGGAGAGGAGGCAGACCTCGCCGGTGGCGGCGGTGACGGAGAAGAAGAAGCGGGGCGGGCGGGTGGCGCGGTCCACCCAGCGGGCGTTTACGCGCCGGACGCGG
>JAHFOZ010000332.1 GCA_023261405.1 Planctomycetota bacterium | reverse complement strand
TACGAGACGATCAAGCGCGACGGTTTCGTGGATGCCCTCGAAGGCGTGGGCGCCGCGGTCATGGCGAACGCCTGCGGCCCCTGCATCGGCCAGTGGAAGCGCGAGGACGTGAAGCCGGGACAGAAAAACTCGATCGTGAACTCGTTCAACCGGAATTTCCCGGGGCGCAACGACGGGAACCCCGAGACGCTCTCGTTCATCGCGAGCCCGGAGATCGTCATGGCGATGGGGCTGGCCGGGAAGCTCACGTTCAACCCGTTGACCGACCTCCTCCCGGGCGGCCTCAAGCTCAGCCCGCCCCGGGCCGCCGACGAGCTCCCCGCACAGGGGTTCGTGGTGCCCACGGGCGGCTACGAGGCCCCCGCGGAGAACGGGTCATCCGTCCAGGTGATCGTCGATCCGAAGAGCCCGCGACTCCAGCTCCTCGAGCCCTTCCTGCCGTGGGACGGCAGGGACTTCGTCGAGTCTCCCCTGCTCCTCAAGGCGAAGGGAAAGTGCACGACGGACCACATCTCGCCGGCCGGGAAGTGGCTGGCCTTCCGGGGGCATCTCGACAAGATCAGCGACAACATGCTCACCGGGGCCATCGACGCCTTCACGGGGCAACCGGCGGGCGAGGCGGCGCCGAGGAAGGCCCGCGAATTCAAGGCGCAGGGCCGCCGCTGGGTGGTGGTCGGCGACGCCAACTACGGCGAGGGCTCCAGCCGGGAGCATGCGGCGATGTCCCCGCGTTACCTCGGGGCCGCGGCCATCGTCGTGCGGAGCTTCGCGCGCATCCACGAGACCAATCTCAAGAAACAAGGCGTGCTGCCGCTGACGTTCGCCGACCCGGCCGACTACGACAAGGTGCAGGCGGGCGACCGGGTCAGCCTGCACGGCCTCGCCGCGCTGGCCCCCGGCCGCGATGTGGACGCGACGCTCCACCACGGAGACGGGAAGACCGAGAAGCTCCGGCTCCGCCATTCGCTGACCCCCGAGCAGGTCGAGTGGTTCAAGGCCGGTTCGGCCCTCAACCTCCTCAAGCAGAAGTCCCCGGGGTAGCCTTGCGCGGCGGGCGGGATCACGGTCCGGCTGTGGGCCCTGGACGCGAAGTAGCCCGCAGCGCGGCGAAGAAGCGGCGCCAGTCCCCCCCCGCCTTGTCGAACGCCGCGCGGAACTGCTCGTAGCGGCCATAGCGGCGCTGCATGAGGATCTCGGCGTTGTTCACCCGCCGGTCCCCGATCGGCAGGTGGAGTTCCAGGCGCTCCTTCGCCACGAGGATCTCCAGCTCGCCCGCCCCGGAGGCCGAGAGCGCGGAGAGCTCCGAGCGCGCGGCCCGGGCGCGGCGGCGCCGTTCGTCGGCCAGGCCGGAGGCGACGAGCTCGCGGAGCTCCAGCTTCCTCTCCAGGGGGGTGTCGGAGGCGTAGAGGTCGTGCAGGCGCCGGAAGAGCTCCTTGGCCTCCGCGTCGCGCCGCTCCTCGCGTCCGAAGGCGCGGACGGTGTCTCCGTACTCCGGGGAGTCCGTCCCGTAGCGGCCCCGCGCGAACTCGAGCGCCCCCTGCCAGCCCACGAAGCTCGCGAGGCCCTCGTTGAAGTCGGTGCCCCCCGGCAGGTAGAGGGTCCCGTGCGTAAGTTCATGAAGGATGAGGGCCACCAGCTCCTCCTCCGGGTCGTCGAGCATCGTGGAGAGCACGGGGTCCGGGAAGTAGCCCAGCGTCGAGTAGGCGCCCACCGGGCGCAGGGAGACATCGTATCCTTCGGCCAGGAGTTCACGCGCTTCCACGAGGGCGTCCTCCGGACTGAAGAAGCCCTTGTACGGGACCTCCCCCACGATCGGGAACCACCAGGTGTAGGGCTGGAATCGATCCTTGCGGCAGGCCGAGACGATCCAGGTGACCGGCCTCCCCTCCGTGTCGAAGAAGGACGTGTAGTTGCCGGAACGGGAGAGCCCCATGGCCTTTTCGCCGAAGTCCTTGATCTCCGCGACCAGCCGGAGTTTCGCCTTCGTGGCGGCCGGGACAGAGGGATCGACCAGCATCGCCTCGATGGGACGCGAGCCGAGGAGGATTCGGGCTTGTCCCTGCGCCTGACGGACGAGGTAGCAGCCCCCGAGGAGCAGCGGCACCGCGGCGAGAAAACCGAAACGACCCATCACCCCTGATATCGACGCGCGGCCGCGTTTACCAGTACTGGATGATCATGTCGTCCTTGGAGCCGTGGCAGCGCGAGCACTTGATCTCCACGGCGTAGCCCTGCCGGTTCCCGCTGAGGGTGCCGTTCCCCGCGCAGTCCTTGCAGGGCTTGGCGGTCTCCGCCACCCGGGTGACCGCGGAGGAGGTGCGGGCGTACTCGCCTTCGACAAAGGCCTTGCGCTCGCTGGAGGACGCGGCCTGCCACCACTCGTCCTCGGTCTGGAGCTTCTTCCCCAGGTCCTTGGGCTTCTGCTGCTGCTGCTGTTGCTGCTGTTGCTGACGGTTGTTGAACGGGTTGATCGTGTTCCCGCCCTGGTTGTTCTGCTGCTGCATCTGCTTGGGCTGGGTCTTGGCGTCGGTGTCCATGACGCCCCCCGGGGCGCCGCGGGCGATCCAGGAGCCGGGGCCGTAGCTGATGGTCCTGGGCTTCTGCTCGCGCTTCGCCCACGCGGCGTTGATCTCCTCCGCGGTGGACTTGAATTTCAGCGTGAGCGCCTCCACGACCTCCTTGTCAAGGTTGGTCGCCTTGGTGCGGACCTCGGAGACCTTGTACTTCGCGCTCGCGTAGTTGCCGATCGCCGCCTGGCGCTTGAGCTTGTAGGCCTCGGGCACCTCGCGCGCCAGGACCTCGGCCTTCTTGGACTGGAACTCCTGGGCATACTTCTCCATCTGCGCGACGAGGTCCTTGTTGTTCCTCGCCGCCTCAGATTCAGGGAAGTCGGTGAGGAACTTCTTGGCCAGCTCGATCGCCTTCGCGAATTCCTTGCTCTCTGCCTGGAGCTTCACCTGGGCGAGCGCGTCCTGCGCACGCGCCTCCTTGATCTGCTGGTCCATCGCGGCCACGAGGGCGTCCACCTCCTCCTTGCGGGCGGGATCGGCGGCCACGGCGCTGGCGTAAACCTCCTTTGCGCGGTCGAAGAGACGCAGGGAGATCGCGAAGCGCGCGGCCTCCATCAGCGCCGGCGCGTCCTTGTCTCCCGCCTTCTCGAGCCGGCGGTCCAGCATCTCCTCCGCGCTGTACGCCTCGGCTTCGGGGATCTTGAGCTTCTCGATCGGGGACACGAGGGCGCTCTTGGGAACCGGCGTGGGGGTCTTGCCGAGGCTGGTCTTGATGAGGACCTGCGTGGCGTCCTCCTTCACGAGGAGCCCCACCAGCGTGCGGCTTTCCGTGAGGATGCGGACGCCGTCCACCATGACCCCCGCCACGGCGCCGGCCTCCGGCAGGCGGTTCAGGAGCCTGGCCTTCTCGAGGTCCGGCACCTGGGTCCAGCGCACGAAGACGGTCCCCCCCGTGTCCCAGCGCTCCACGCGGAAGCCGTCCTTCTCGTTCTCGTCGATGACGACGCTCCCCGAGATGAACTTTCCGCTCCGCAGGCGGACGCCTTCCTGCGCGGCGGCGGCGGTGGCGAACGCGAGCGACAGGAGGAGGGCGCCGGAAATCTGCCTCATACCCGAAGTCCCCTACAGTAGCCTGACTGTCTTCGTAACTATAACACGCCAGAGCCGGGTTTAGTGCGGAGGAACGGGATCGAGTCCTCGGGACCCTTCGCGACTGAACCATGCCCCCCTGCCCCCGCGTGGGGAGCGGCCAGGATTCCCCGGTCAGCCCCGTAGCAAGGGGCAACGGCCCGATCCCGCGGTCAGGGGCTATCCGGCAGGAACCGGCGGGTCTGGGCCTTCAGGTACTCCAGCACGGGTTCGGCCTCGTCGAACAGGAGGGCCCGGGCGGCCACGGCCTGCGCCTCCTCCAGGCTCACGGACCGGATGAGTTTCTTGAGGTCGGGGATGGCCGGCGGGGCCACGCTGAACGTCCGGAGCCCCAGGCCGACGAGGAGGAGCGTGTAGACGAGGTCCCCCGACATCTCCCCGCACACCGACACCGGCTTGCCGTGCTTCTGGCCCGCATCAATGACCTGCTTGAGGAGCCTGAGGATGGCCGGGTGTCCGGGCTGGTACAGCGCCGCGACGCGTTCGTTCTTCCGGTCCACGGCCACGGAGTAGCCGATCAGGTCGTTGGTGCCCACGCTGAGGAAATCAACGTGGGCGGCGAGAATGTCCGCCATCACCGCGGCCGAGGGGACCTCGATCATGATTCCGAGTTCCATGGAGTCCCCCGCCGGCTCCTCGTGGGAGCGGAGCTCCGCCCGGACCTCCTCGAGGATTTCCTTCACCTTCCGGACCTCGCTGAGGGAGGAGATCATGGGCACCATCATCCCGACCTGCCCGAGGGAGGTCACCCGAAGGATGGAGCGGAGCTGGGCCTTGAACATCTCGGGTCTTTCGAAGCAGAGGCGGATCGCCCGGGTGCCCAGGAACGGGTTGTCCTCCGGCGGGCTCCCGTCCAGCGGCATCTTGTCGGCGCCCAGGTCCATCGTTCGGATGACGATCTTCCGCTTCCCCAGCAGTTCGATCGCCCTCCGGTAGGCCTCCAGGTGCTCCTTCTCCGTGGGCTCGAAGTTGTTGTCCAGGTAGAGGAACTCGGTCCGGTAGAGTCCGACCCCCTCCGCGCCCATGTCCAGGGCGACGGGGATCTCCTCCGGCGACTCGATGTTCGCGAGGATCTGGATCCGCGTCCCGTCCCGCGTCACCGCGGGCAGGTCGTGCAGTTCCCGGGCGCGCTGCCTCTCGAGCAGGACGAAGTTCCGCTCCATCGCCTGGTAGCGCTTGAGCGTGGCTTCGTCCGGGTTGAGGATGACTTTCCCCTCGACCCCGTCGAGGATCACCATGTCCCCGCTGGACACGTCGACGCTGATGCCGGCGGCGCCGACCACGGCCGGGATGCCGAGCGACCGGGCCACGATCGCGGTGTGCGAAGTCGGCCCGCCCACCTCGATCACGAGCCCCAGCGTGTTCTTCCGGTCCAGGCGCAGCGTCTGGGAGGGCGAGAGGTCGTGGGCGATGATGACCGCCGCAGACTTGAGGCTGGGCGCCCCGGCCTTCTTCGACCCCACGAGGTGGCGGAGGAGGCTCTTCTCGATCGCGCCCAGCTCGTTGACGGCGCGCTCCGCGAAGGCCGCGGCCCCGGACTCCTCGAGGACCTTGACCTTGCGCTTGAGGGTGCGGGAGGCGGAGAAGTCCGCCGTGTGGGAGTTCCTGCGGATCTCCGAGCCGATCTCTTCGAGGAGGGTCTTGTCCTGGAGCATCCGAATCTGCGCTTCCAGGATCGACCCTGCCACCTCGCGGATCCGTTCCGGGAGGGCGTCCATCTGGGCCCGGATCTCCGCGGCGGCCTCCTCCGAGGCCTTCTGGAGCCTTCGGATCTCGCCCTCGATCTCGGCCGGGGCCAGGGTGCGCCGGGAAACGCGGAAATTCTCACGGTCGAAGACGTACGCTTCGCCGATCGCGTAGCCGCTCGAGACGCCGATTCCTCTGCGGATTTCCATCAGGGCGGGCCCCGCGCGGGGGCTCTCCAGTCTACTCTTCGCCGAAGCCGGTTTCGATGAGGCGCGTCAGGGCCTCGAGGGCCCGGCCCGCGTCCTCCCCGTCCGCACGGAGGGTGAGGCGCGTCCCTGCCACCGCGGCGAGCGTGAGCAGGTCGATGGACGACTTGGCGTTGACCGCCTGCCCGTCCTTGATCACGCTGACGGCGCTTGAAAACCGCGTGGCGATCTCGGCGAATTGGGTCGAGGGCCTCACGTGAAGCCCCAGGGTGTTGACGATGACGACCTGCTTTTCGGCGATCATGGGGGCCCCGGGGCCCGCTATACGGGGGCGACTTCTTCCGTTTCCTTGAAGATCTCCTCGATGTCCCGGATCGTCTTGGCGCATTTGAGGAACTTCAGGAAATTGGGCCTCCTGATGGCGCTCATCACCTTCTGGAGAGCCAG
>JAHFOZ010000331.1 GCA_023261405.1 Planctomycetota bacterium | reverse complement strand
CGCCGCCTACGCGATGGCCGGCAGCCGCGCGGCCGACAGCGAGTTTGCGGCACGCACCGAGGGGACCCTCCGTGAGCTCTTCGACTTCGTCCGCGAGCGGAAGCGCGCCGCCGATCTTCTTTCCACGGAGAACGACCTCAAGCTGGGCGAGATCGAGCGCGACCGGCAGGAGCTCAAGCGGCTCGGCATCGAAGACCGCCCGGATGACCGCGCCACCGAAATCCGCGGCCGCATCCAGGGCATGGAGAAGGAGCTCGAAGTGATGCACTGCTGGGTCGGCCAGATCTACCTGGAGCGCGACCTGCGCCGCGAGATCGGGGACCAGAACCTCCTGGCGAAATACGAGATCGTCTCGGGGCTCCGGGAGTCCATCCGCAAGAAACGCCAGCAGGCGGACCGGCTCAAGGCCGAGATCGAGGCCGAGGAGATCGCGCGCAAGGAGAAGGAGCGCCGCGCGCGCCGCAAGCAGCTCGAGGAGGACATGCGCGTGACCGAGCGCCAGATCGGCGTAATCGATATCGAGATCAACATGGGACTCCGGCGCATGGAGGAGCTCAAGCGCGTCCTCACGGGCGAGGCCCCCTACACCGACGCCCCGCCCTTCCCCCCCTCCCCCGACCTCTACCCGCCGCCGGGGGACGGATCGCCCACGAAAAGCTGACCGCCTCAGCGCAGGAGCAGCGCCCCCAGGACAACCAGGATGCAAACCACCAGGATCAACTCCAGGAGCGTGATCCCCGCGCTGACCTCCTCCACACCCGCCCCTCCCGGCCGGCTCAATCGACCTTCTCCCAGTGCGCCTTCAGCGTCTCATCCGCAGGCCAGGCGCTGAGCGGCTTGCCCCCCGTGTCCTGCTTGAAGATCGTGTTGTTCTCATTCATGAAGAACGTCAAACGGCCCGTCCGACCGTATTCCGCGGGATAGGCGCAGAACCCGAATTTCGACGTGTGACGGACCTTGCGACCGCTGCCATCCGTGTCGGTCTGATAAGTCTCTCCCGTCGAATCGTCCCGCTTCAAGACGACGAAAAGATAGCCCGCCCAGGGGACCGGGGTCTTCACGAGGGGTTTGAGCGGGCGCGCGTCCGCTTCCGCAGTCGCCCGGGAGATCAATTGGGCCGGGACGCCCCCGCCGCCCTCCGACCAGAGCCCGGACACGTCCCCCGTCCAGAAATCCTGGACCTTGTTCCCGTCCCGGTCGTTCGCCCGGAAGTCCGCCTCCGCCGCGGCAAGCGTCTTGAGCATCGCCGGGGCGCCGCGCTCGTTGGACGCCCGAGGGGTGTAGCAGAATCCCGGCACCGCCAGGAGCCCGAGGAGCGCTAGGAGGCAGGCCAGCACAATGTGGCTGACTACATGGCTCCTGGAGAGTCCCTTGGACGGGGTTTCCATGCGGCCATTCCCTCCCGACCGGAGGGCAGCAAGCCGCTTGCCACACCCCCGTTCCCCTTGGGCCCGCCCCGCCCGGCGTGATTCGTCTACATTTCCCGCTCGCCGCGACGATGCTCCATCCAGAGGAGCCCGAGCGCCAGGGCGAACACCACGCCGGAAAGGAGCAGCATCCACCATGGGGCGCGCAGGTGGTCGAGCCGATCCCCGTACATCCCCTGGAGGACCACAACCGTCAGGTTGTTGATCGCGTGGGCCAGCACTCCCGCCCAGAGGCTCCGCGTGAGCCAGACCAGGGCCCCGAGGTAGAGCCCCAGGCAGACCATGAGACCGAAGCGCACCATCGACTGGTGCATGGCGGCGAAGAGGACGGTGGTGCTGAGAAGGGAGATCCAGGGCCCGAAACTCCGGGCCAGCCCCCGGAAGAGGATCCCCCGGAACAGCGTCTCCTCGGAGAGCGCGGGGGCCAGGACCATGAGCGGAAACGCCAGCAGCGTTCCCCGGCTCATCACGGCCTCCACCGCGTCCCTGACCGCCTTCACCTCCTGCTCGTGCTCCTTCGCCCTGCCCGCGGCCGCGAAAATCCCGGTCTGAAAATCCGCCGCCGCCTTGAGGAGCCACAGCGACCCCAGCGAGGCGAGGACCACGAGCCCCAGGGAACGCCGGCCCAGGCGGGAGTATCCGCTCGAGGCGAAGAGCCGCAGGCCGGCGAAGCGGGCGTACACGAGCGGCACCGCGAGGAAGCCGAGGTGCTGGACCGCCCCCAGCGCCTCGCGCGGCAGCGACCTGAACTGGCTCCCGGCCAGGGAGACCAGCGCCATCAGAAGGAGCACCCCCGCGAGGACCCGCGCCGCGTCGATGGCGTCGGGATCGCGGGCCGGACGGGGACCTTCCACGACCCCGGCCTACCTGGACTTGAGTTCCTGGATCAGCCTCCGGAGTTCCGCGAGACGGTCGGAGAGCAGCTTCTCCTCGAACTCGAGAACCTTGAGCGAACTCGTCGCGGCGCGCTCGGAGCGCACCTGGAGTTCCTGGGAGAGCTGGGTGAGCTGCTCCTGCAGCTTCTTCATCTCGGCCAGACGGGCGATCACTTCCTGCTCGATCTTCTGCACCTTGACGTAGTCATCCTTCACGCCGGAAAGCTCCTGCCGGAGCGCGGCCGCCTTCTGCTCGTCGTTCGCGAGCATCTCGGCCTTCACCGCGTCGAGCTCCTGCTTTGAGACGCCCCCGCATCCCGCGAGGATCGCCGCCGCCGCGCACAATGCCAGTCGCCTCATCAAGCCTCCTCCCATGCTGTGGGCCGGGCGGAGACCACGGCCCATTGCCTGCTGCCTATCGCCTATAGCCTTCGTTCATGGCGCGTCCTTCGCGCACCGGAATCCGATCGTCGCACGCCGCCACGTGGGCGGATGGCGGTGGCGCCAGGTCACGAGGGTCTGCCGCTCGGCCTCCTCCGCCAGCACCGATCCGCCCCTCAACACCTTGCGCGTCTCGCCGAAATCCGAGTTCGACGCCGCGCTGCCCGGGTAGGGCTGGAACCAGTCCTCCATCCACTCGAGGACGCCGCCGCCCATCGCCTCCGCCCCCAGGTAGCTCTTGCCGCCCGCTTCCTGGAATTTCTCCCCCCACGGATACGCGCGCCTCCGGCCGCCCGGCTCCCACCCGGCCGCCTTCTCCCACTCGATCTCCCGCGGCAGGCGCTTGCCCCGCCACGCGGCGTAGCTGGCCGCATCATACCAGTCCACGTTGGAAACCGGCTCGTCGCGCCGCTGGGTGCCCCACCCGTCCGGCTCATGGCTCTTCGCCGGCTCCCCCTTGGGGCAGCCCGGGTGGTGCCCGCCCGAGGAAGCCAGCGCCTTGAGGAACTCGTCGTACTCCCTCACGGTGACCTCGCGGGCATCGAGGTAGAGGGCCTTCGTCTCCTGCATCCGGGGCTCGGGACCCTCGACGTCCCGGCCGCCCCCGAGGAGGAACGGGCCGGCCGGCACGTACAGCATCCCCGTCGGCGCGGCGAGCCCGGCCTCGACCCTGGAGAGCAGCGGGCCGAGCAGTTCCTTGCGGTGACCTTCGAAGCGGGGATCGGACGCCTGCTGCACGAGGGGCTTCGCGGCCGCCCACTCCGCCCTTTCGGCCGCGGCGCGGGCCTTGTCCGCCAGCGTCTCGCACTCCTTCTGGAGTTCGGCCATCTTCGCCCGGGCCGCCTTCTCGACCTCCGCCTCGGCCTCCTTGAGACGGCGCTCGATCGGCTCCCCGTACCGGCCTGGGTTCCGGCTCAGCCCGCGGAAGAGCTCCGCCGCGCGGGCCCAGTCCTGCTCCGCGTACTCCCGGAGCGCCTCGGCGAACGTCTCGCAGAACTTCCGGCGCATCTCCAGCGGCTGCTTCTCGGCCTCGGGAGCGAACGGGATCACCTTCTTCCAATCGGCCGCCGCCGCCTCCCAGCGTCCCCCCTCCTCGTTCTTCTCCGCGCCCCGGCTCCACTTCCGATAGGAAACGAGCGCCATCTTCGCCGAGCGCGCCTCGTCCTCCGGGAGATACGCCTTCGAGCGATCGAAGAGCGCCAGCGCCTTGTCCTCGTCCGCCTCCTCGCTCCCCTGCTCGATGAGCGCCTGCGCGATCCGCTCATCCACGCCCTTCGCGCCTTTGCGGCGGGCGTCCTCGAGTTCCTGGACCGCGACGGCCCACTGCCCCGCCGCGAACGCCGCGAGGCCCCGCTCGCGCGGCCCCTCGTGCTCCGGCCGCGCCGGGGGGAGGACGGGCGGCGGCGGGGTCGCCGGCTTCAGAAGCGGCGCCACGGTCACGACCGGCGGAGGCAGCTCATGGGAGTAGAATCCGAAGGCGTAGTATCCCCCCGCGCCGGCCAGCAGGAGGAGCGCGGCGAAGGCAAGGACCGCCGGCCCGCGGGTCCCGGACTCCGGCGCCGCGGCGGGCGCCGACGGGGAGGGCAGGACCCGCGTCTCCTTGAAAAGCGTGGACTTCTCCTCGGAAGTCACCCCGTCGAGGATGTCGTTCACCGCCTTGAGCACCGCCTCCGGCGAGCTGTGCCGTTCCTCGGGCGTCTTGGCCAGGAGCTGGAGGATCAGCGCCTGCAGCGGTACCGGGATCGCCGCGTTGAAGTCCCGCGGCGGCCGGGGCACCTGATGCACGTGCTGGTACATGATGGACGTGGGAGAGTCCCCCGTGAACGGGGGCCGGCCCGCGGCGAGTTCGTAGAGCACCACGCCGAGCGAGTAGAGGTCGCTGCGGATGTCGAGCGGCGTACCTCCCGCCTGCTCGGGGGACATGTACTTCGCCGTCCCCATGATGATCTCGGACTGCGTGAGGTCGGCCTCGGGGTTCTTCGCCAGGCCGAAGTCCATCACCTTGATCTGCCCGTCCTTCGCCACGATGATGTTGGAGGGCTTGATGTCGCGGTGCACGATGTGGTGCTTCCACGCCGCCTGCAGGGCGAGCGACACGTTCACGGCCACCTGCAGGACCTCCTCGATCGTGTACTTCCCCCCCTTCCTGAGCCGGACGGTCAGGTCCTCGCCTTCCACGTACTCCATCGCGTAGTAATGCTGCCCGTCCGCCTCGCCCGCGCCGAAGACCTGGACCACGTGGGTGTCCACGAGACGCGCCAGGAGCGCCGCCTCGCGGTGGAAGCGCTTCACGAACTCGGGGCTCTCGGTGAGGTCCTTCTTGAGGACCTTGATGGCGGCGGGCCGGTCCAGGCTGACCTGCCGCCCCATATAGACGGCCCCCATCCCCCCGCGGCCGAGGAGCCGGTCGTGATAGACCTCGAAGTCGCCCCAGGTGCTCACAGGCATGCCCAAGGATTATACCGGCTGGGGCCGGGGGCACAATGGGCCGCCGGATCACGGCGCGCGCGACCCGCGGCGCGCGGCCCCCAGGGCGAAGAGCAGCCCCCCGGGGATGGAGACCAGGATGCTGCTGAGCTTGAACAGCACCGAGAGGGCGATGGCCTGGTTCGGGTCCATCCCCCCGAAGCCTGCGAAGAGCTGCTGGTACGCCCCTTCCTGCACGCCCCAGCCTCCCATCGAGATCGGCATCGCCGTGACGATGAAGATGATCGGCTCGAACACGAAGAAATTCCACAGCGGCGTCGCCGTGATCCCCAGCGAGCGCCCCAGGCCGTAGATGATCAGGATCGAGGCCACCTGCGAGACGACCGACAGGCCCGCCACCGCCGCCGTGAGCCGCTTCTTCTCGTTCGCCGACCGGAAGACGCCGTCCAGCGAGGCCCACACGCCTCCCCGGGACCCCAGGAGGCGCCGCACCGGCGGACTGAAGTACGCCAGGTAACCGGCGATGACGGCGCCCGCCAGCCCGAACACCAGCCCCGGGATCCTCCCGTCGGGAAAGCGGCCCGCAAACGGCACCAGGCACGCGGCGCCCAGGAGGATCAGCACCGCCAGGCCGATCACGCGATCGAGGAGCACCGTCCCCACCACCGCCGCCTTGCGCTCCTCGCCCGACGAGGCGAGGATCATCTTCGTAAGGTCGCCCCCCACGCCGCCCGGGAGGAAGTTGTTGAAGAAGACCCCCGCGTAGTTCACGAAGAAGATCCGGCCGAAGGGCACCGCGAACCCGTGCCCGCGCAGGAGGATCCACCAGCGCAGCGCCAG
>JAHFOZ010000330.1 GCA_023261405.1 Planctomycetota bacterium | reverse complement strand
TGCTGTTCAGCGAGCAGAAGATCAAGTGCCCCTGCCACGGCTCCGGCTTCCGCTTCAACGGGATCAACTTCGAGGGCCCCACGCCCCGGCCCCTCGAGCGGTATGCCGTCTCGATCGACCCGGTGGACGGGCAGATCGTGATCGACAAGAACAAGAAGTTCCAGTACGAAAAGGGGCAGTGGGAAGACAAGGCCTCGTTCATCGAAATCTAGTCCAGGAGGAAACGCGAGCATGTTTTTGACCACCAAGTCACGAAGACACCAAGACGACCCCCTGGGGGTTCCTTTGTGTCTTTGTGTCTTTGTGGTTCATCCGAATGCAGGGCTGACTTAACCGGGGACTATGGCGAAGAAAGGCGACATCGGGCAGGTCTGGGATTACATCGTCAACACCCAGCTCTGGCGCTCCGTCATGCGCCACGGCTATCCGGACTCGCCGCGCAACCGCTCGCTGGCGGTCATGTCCAACGTGTTCCTCCACCTGCACCCCATCCGCCTCCGGAAGAGCGGCCTGCGGGTGCGCTACACGTGGTGCATGGGCGGGCTGACGTTCTTCCTCTTCCTGGTGGAGACAATCACCGGCCTGCTCCTCATGTTCTACTACAGACCCACGGCGGAGTACGCCTACCACGACATCGTCTACCTGCGCGCGGACGTGGCGCTGGGCACCATGCGGGAGATCCACCGCTGGGGCGCCCACGCGATGGTCATCACCATCTGGCTCCACATGATGCGCGTCTTCCTCACGGGCGCCTACAAGCCGCCGAGAGAGTTCAACTGGGGCGTGGGCGTGATCCTCCTCGTGCTCACGCTCCTGCTCTCCTTCACGGGATATCTCCTGCCGTGGGACCAGCTGGCCATGTGGGCCATCACGGTGGGCACCAACATGGCCCGGGCGACGCCGATCATGGGCCATGAAGGTCCGGGGGCCGCCCTCATCAAGGTCGGGGACATCAGCGTGGTGCACGCGGCGAGCGACGTGCGGTTCGGCCTCCTGGCCGGCCGCTTCGTGGGCGCGCCGGCGATCCTGCGCTTCTACGTGCTCCACTGCGTGGGATTCCCGCTGGTGGCTGCCTTCCTCATCGCGGTTCACTTCTGGCGCGTCCGGAAGGACGGCGGGATCTCGGGGCCCCTATGAGGAACCACCAAGGCACCCAGACACGAAGGAAGGGGCGGGGCGGGTTCGCTCAAACGTCGGCTTGGTGTCTTCGTGTCTTTGTGGTGGATTATTCGCTCTCGCTTTTCACCGGATTGAGCTAAGTCGCACATGCACGTGCTCGGGATGGTCCTGGCGGCGGGCGAGGGCGGGAAGGGCGGCCTCCTCCCCGAGGCGTTCAAGGACTGGCTCAACTCGATCTTCAACCCGATCGTCTACACGTGCCTCTCGATCGGGCTCTTCCTGGTCATGATGTTCGCCTACCGGGTTTGGACCCGCCCGCGGGTCGCGCTTTCCATCCTGACCATCACGGTCTTCTTCTTCATCCTCGCCTCCCCGGACATGAACTTCCGGAAGATCGTCACGAAGCCGGACAACGTGCCGATCGTGGGCCTCATCTTCGTGCTGGGTTTCTTCAGCTGGTGGGCGCTGCGGCAGGCCGCCGTGAACGATGAGCGGATCGAGAAGGGCCAGCCGCCCCTGGAGGCCCTCGAGGCGAACGACCGCGTCCTCTCCTGGCCCGACCTGGTCTACAGCGAGTTCATCTGCTCCATCCTCTTCACGGTCCTCCTCACGGTCTGGGGCGTCTTCCTGGACGCGCCCCTCGAGGAGCCCGCGAGCCCGGGCAAGACGCCCAACCCGTCGAAGGCCCCCTGGTACTTCCTCGGGCTCCAGGAGATGCTGGTGTACTTCGACCCGTGGATCGCGGGCGTGGTCCTGCCCTCGATGATCATCTCGGGGCTGATGCTCGTCCCCTTCTGCGACAAGAACCCGAAAGGCGTGGGGTACTACACGCTCAAGGAGCGGCCCTTCGCGGTGGGGACCTTCATGTTCGGGTTCCTCATCCTCTGGATCTCGCTCATCGTCATGGGCACGTTCCTCCGCGGCCCCAACTGGAACTTTTTCGGCCCGTTCGAGAACTGGGATGTTCACAAGCTGGAGCCGCTGTCGAACATCAACCTCTCGGAGTACTTCTGGGTGCGATGGTGCGGTGTCGCGCTGCCGCAGAACCTCCTGGTGCGCGAGTCGCCGGGCATCCTCCTCACGATGGGATACCTCATGGTGCTGCCGCCGATCCTGGCTTTCACGTTCGCCAAGAAGCTCTACAAGCAGATCGGCTTCATCCGCTACAACCTCGTGATGAGCCACCTGCTCATCATGATCGGCATGGTGATCAAGATGGGCCTCCGGTGGACCATCAATCTCAAGTACCTGGTCTTCATCCCCGAGTGGTTCTTCAACATCTGACATGGCTGACGCCCCGAAGCCCGATCCCAAGGCGCCGGCGCCCCCCGCGGCGCCCAAGGAGCTGCTGCCGCAGGCGTCCGTGCAGAAGTTCCAGGGGCGCCCCAAGCGCAAGCCCGAGGACCAGGCCGAGAACTTCTACAACGTCCGGACCACGCACATCGTGATGTGCGTGAGCTCCTTCCTCATGCTCCTCTCGTTCATCCTGATGTTCCGCAAGGACCACGTGCGCCCCTGGAAGGACTACCAGGAGGCCTACGCGATCATGGAGCTCGAAAAGACGTGGTCGGAGCTTCGCGCCCTCCAGAAGCAGGTGGAGGCCGACGACGCGAAGATCAAGACTCAAGACGCGCTCATCAAGCAATACCTCGACGGCCTCCACGGGGCGGAGTTGCCGGTGGACAAGTTCGGCAGGGAGGCCCCGTCCAAGGTGGCCAACCTGCCGCCGGTCGTCCACGTCGAAGCGGACGTCGTCAAGCAGAAGTTCCGCATCCGCGAGATGGAGCAGATCCGCGGCGAGCACTACGACAAGAACATGCTGCAGAACTTCGCCAAGGACCGCCTGGGCGCCATCCGGTACCGCTACGAGGAGGACAAGCACCACTGGGAGGATGCCGTCAAGGAGGGCAGCCCGCGCCTCGCCAAGTTCGAGGCGGCGTTCGAGGATTCGAAGAAGAAGTGGGAGAAGGCCAACAAGGAGGTCGAGGAGACCAAGAAGATCTTCGACGAGGTGGACAAGCGGAACGCCTTCTTCGACGACTTCGCGGGCTGGCTCGAGACGAAGCCCCTGCCCGGCTCCGCCGACGAGAAGGAGGGCCGGACGCTCGGGAAGCTCAAGAAGGAGAAGGCCGACCTTGTCCGGGCGCGCGACGAGAAGCGCACCCGCTTCGACAAGGAGCGGCCCAGCTTTTCCAACACCGTGCGAAACAAGCCGATGTCGGACTTCTTCGCGCCGACCCTGAAGGTCCCCCAGGTCATCCTGCCCGACCTGAAGGACCAGCTCAACTTCGCGCGCGTGGAGAAGGTGGACCGCTGCCACGTGTGCCACGTGGGGATCGGCAACTCCGCCTACGCGGTGGACCGCTTCCCCGGCGCCGAGGCGGAGGTGGACCAGTACGTCTTCCGCGACCCGTTCCTGCGGAAGTACGTGGCCCACGCCCGGGGCACGGTGGACAAGGCGGCCTGCGAGGTCTGCCGGAAGGAGGCGCGCCCCCCCGAACTCCCGGACCCCCAGGTGGCCCACGGCGCCTGGGACAAGGACGAGGCCGTCAAGTTCACCAAGGTGACGATGGCCCACCCGCGGCTGGACCTCTTCGTCCAGGGCTCCTCGAAGCACCCCATCGAGCGCTTCGGCTGCACGATCTGCCACGAGGGCGACGGTCGCGACACGGACTTCACCCGCGCCGTGCACACGCCCGACTCGATCGAGGAGGGGAAGAACTGGAGGCGCCGCCACGGCACGCCGTTCGGCGAAGAACGCTACAACTGGGGCTACCGCGAGCTCTGGGACCTCCCGATGGTCCAGACCCGGCACCTCCAGGCCTCCTGCCGCAAGTGCCACGACCAGGCCGTGGAGCTCGACGGCGGCGAGCGTTACGTCGAGGGGATGAAGCTCCTGGAACGTGCGGGCTGCTACGGCTGCCACCGCGTGGACAGCTACCAGATCCTCCAGAAGGACCTCAACAACCCGGCGATCCCCGTCAACTTCAAGAACCGCAGGCCCGGGCCGCCCCTCACGCGGATCGCGACCAAGGTGAGCGAGGACTGGGCTGCGCGCTGGATCCTGGCGCCGCGGGACTTCCGGCCCACGACCCGGATGCCCCATTTCTTCGGGCAGTCCAACGCGCGCCAGGAGGCGAACCACCACCCCTACGAAGTGAAGGACGGCCGCTCGCCGGTGGACGACACCATCGTCGCATGCATCGTCAAGTACGTCTGGAGCCTGTCCGATACCACGGTCGACGCCCCGATGCCCGCCTTGAAGGATCCGCCCAGGAAGCCCGAGGACGCGATCCGGAAGGGCGAGGAGATCGTGAACTCCGTGGGCTGCATCGCCTGCCACAAGGTGCAGGAGACGAAGCCCGAGGATTACGCGAAGCTGAACGAGAGCCGGTTCCTCAAGGAGTTCGCCCCCAACCTCTCCGGGGTCGGGAGCAAGTTCAAGGACAAGACCTGGCTTTATCACTGGGTGCGCGACCCCAAGCGCCACTTCCCGGACAGCTCGATGCCCAACCTGCGCCTCACGGAACAGGAGGCGCTCTACGTCGTGGAATACCTCATGAGTTTGAAGCGGCCGGACTGGGAGAAGGGCTCGGGCCCGGCGCCGATCCAGGGGGACCGGCTGAAGTTGCTGGACGACCTGATCTTCGAGCAGCTCCAGAAGAACATGCCGGATGTCTATGCCGAGCGCGCTGTAAAAGGTGGAGATTCCGATCTTCAGGAGCTGAAGACGCCCGAGGGCAAGCAGATCTGGTTCGGCCGGAAGATGGTGAAGAACTTCGGCTGCTACTCCTGCCACGAGCTCAGGAAGGATGTGAGGGTCGACCCGACGACGAAGGCCGAGAAGGTCCTCTTCGACTGGGCGGGCGAGGAGGGCATCGGCGTCGAGCTCTCGGGCAGCCAGCCCTTCGGCTCCAAGCACCACGACCGCCTGGATTTCGGGTTCGCCGCCGACGAAGGGGTGAACCACCACGGGGTGAAATTCAAACACGGCCTCACCGGGGAGACGGTGGAGGCCCACGTCCACGAGACGCGGCACGACTGGCTCAGGGCCAAGCTCCTCAACCCCCGGGTTTTCGACGGCGGCAAGATGGCCTCCAAGCCCTGGGACGAGCTCCTGCGCATGCCGAATTTCGGGTTCAGCGAGTGGGAGGCGGACCTCATCTCCACGTTCGTCCTCTCCTTCACGGACCACAAGGTCGCGAAGCTCGTCGACAACGCCCAGAAGCAGATGAGCCCCGAGGACGTGGCGCGCGAGCGCGGGAACCGGGTGCTCCGCGAGAACAACTGCGCGGCCTGCCACCGCTTTTCGCTCGACCAGTTCGAGATCGACTGGACCCGGCCGGACCCGAAGGACCAGACCGGCAGGAGGACGCTCTCCACGCGCGTGAAGGTCGAGGGCCGAAACCTGGGCCGCGCCACGGCGGACCAGGCGCAGGGCCCGCTCAAGGCGTGGGGCTTCATCGACGACAAGTCCAAGCCCGAGCAGATCGAGAAAATCCAGGTGTATTCCATCGGCTGGGCCTCCCACCACCAGACGCTGGAGAGGTCCCCTGCGGTCAACCCGGACAACCAGTTCGTGGCCTTCGACGGGGTGGACTGGTGGTATCTGGACAAGGACAAGGACGGCAGGCCCGCACGGCGGCCCGTCTACCGCCACGTCCCCCAGAAAGGCGGCGAAGTCCTCGGCCAGCTCGTGGAATTCAAGAGGAAGCTGAACCGGGAGTACGTGTCGGCCAAGGAGAAGCTCGAGGAGGAACAGGCGGACCTCGAGGACAAGGCAAAGAAGGAGGCGAATCCCGCTGCGAAGAAGGCGCTGACCGAACAGGCGGAGGCCATCGGGAAGCGCCTGGAGGCGGAGTTCGCGCTGGAGAAGCTGTTCGATGCAAACG
>JAHFOZ010000329.1:1980-6089 GCA_023261405.1 Planctomycetota bacterium | reverse complement strand
CTCTTCTCCGACGAGTGGATGAAGTCCCCCCGCGGGGTCGCCCGGGTGCAGGCCGCAGGACTCGATGGCCCCCTGGGAGCGGGCTGGAAGATGTCCCTCGAGGACACCCTGGGCGCCCTCACCCTCCACACGCTGTTCGAGGACCAGCTGGCCGTGGCGGATGCCGTGGCCAAGGGGTGGGACGGGGACAAAGTCCAGCTCTGGACCAGGGCCGGCGACGCGGTCCTTGCGGGGGTCATCGCCTTCGCTTCGGAAGAAGCCGCTTCAAGCGCCGCCAAGCAGCTGGAGCGTCTATACCGCGAGCAGTGGACAAAGGGGGCTCCGATCGAAGAGAAGGACGGCGCGCTCGTGGCGGGCGGCAAGGATTTCTTCTTTGCCGAGGCGAAGGGGGCCACGATGGCCTTCGCGCGCGGAGCCGCCCCGGCCGGCTCCAAGGCGCTCCGCGACACGCTCTGGAAGTCCGAGGTGCAGCAGGCGGAGGCCGTGAAGAAGTAGCCTCGTGCGCGGGTTCATCCGTGGGTATCGTTGCGCACGGTTTGTAGCCGGGAGCTTGTAGAGGGTAGCCGGGCACAACGAGCTACGAGCTCTAGGCCGGGCGAGCAGCGATACGGACAACGGACTGCGAGCGCCTATCGGTACCCCTCCGGCGAGTCCGCCGCCTTGGCCGCCAGCGCGAAGATCATCCGCGCGATCCGCTCCTCTTTCGCGAAATCGATCTTCTCGATGTCGTCCGTCTCCTTGTGGTAGTCGGCGTGCAGGCCCGTCGTGAAGAAGATCGCCGGGACGCCCAGCTCCATGAACGGCCAATGATCGCTCCGCTGGATGAACGTGTCGAAGCTCGTCCAGTCGAACGTGACCGCGTGCCGCCGCTCCACCTCCTGCACCGCGTCCACCCATTTCGGGAAGGCCGGCTTCCCCTGCGCGTCCTTCTTCACCCCGCAGATGATCTGCCCGGGCGCGTTCCGGCCGATCATGTCGAGATTGATCATCGCGATGCACGAGGCGGGGTCCAGCGTGGGGTCCCGGGCCCAGTACTGCGACCCTTCCAGGCTCCGCTCCTCCGCGTCGAACCACATGAAGACGAGCGTCCGCTTGAACGCACAGTGCGCCGCCGCCTCCGCGAGCTCGAGGAGCGTCGCGGAGCCCGAGGCGTTGTCGTCCGCGCCGTTGTGCACCTCGCCCGGTTTCCCTTTGTTCGACCCCGTGAACCCGAGCCCGACGTGGTCGTAGTGGGCCCCGAGCACCACGAACTCCTTCTTCAGCTTCTCGTCCCGGCCCGGCCAGACCGCGATCACGTTTTTCGTCCCCTTCCCCGGCGGCAGCGAGGTGGAGACCAGGAGCGTCACGGCGCGAGGCGTCCGCCAGGTCACGGGCTTGAGAGCGCGGTCGATCTCCACCTGGGACGCACGCAGGTCCTTGCCCGCAGCCTTCGCGATCGCCTCCGCGGCATCGCGCGAGACGTAGGCGACGGGGATCGAGTACTTCGGCTCGAGGTGGTCCTTGGGCGGAGGCCAGGTGAAGAGCTCGAAAGGCACGGCGTCGCGGTCCTCGTGGTTCACGGGGTCGAGCGCGAAGAGTATCGCCCGGGCCCCCTGCTCCTCCGCCCATCGGACCTTCTGATGGAACGTGGCGACGAGCTTCCCCTCCTTTTTCTCCCGGGGGCCGTGGTCCAGCACGAGCGCGATCGCGTCCTTCACCTTCGCGACGGAGTAATCGTCGTACGCCTTGTCCTTGATCCCGTAGCCCGCGAAGACTACCGGCGCGATCGCCGTCCCCGGCTTCGACTCCCGGTGCAGGAGGAGGCCGGCGTTGAGCTTGAAGGCCGCGGCGTCCACCGCCAGGACGTTGGCCTCCTCGATCGTGCCTTCCAGGGCCCCGGGACCGAAGGGCTGAAAGTAGCCCCCGCGGACACCCCCGGGCTGCAGCTGCAGCGCCCGCGCCTGCTCCATGAGATAGACCGCCGTCTTGTGCCCCTCGTCGCTTCCGGCCTCGCGCCCCCTCATCGCGTCCGAGGCGAGGACCTCCTGGTGCCTGCGGATGTCGGCCGCGCGTATGGACTTCAGGCCCTTGTCGGCCTCGTCGGCGGAGAGGACCCCCGCGGCGAAGAGGAGGCCGACCAGCGCTGCGGGCGGACGCGACATCAGCGCATCATACGACGCCGGTCACGCCTCCACGCAAGCGAGGCGGCGAGGAGGATCGCGGCCAGGAGGGCGGACCCGCCCCCGGGGACCCCGGCGGCGGTGGACGACAGACAGTTTCCCCACTGCTTCTCCAGCTCGGGGGTCGGCTCGTCGTCCAGGTTGGTCACCGACACGTCCATGGCGCTCCTGCCGTTGTAGTTCGGGTCCACGCTCGTCGCCGCTGCGGTGATGACGATGTAGGAGATCGAGAAGTCCTGGATGAAATCGTCCACGCCCGTAATGGTCACGGTCTGCGGCGTGAGCGCGGCGGCGGTGGCCGGGAAGGTCAGGAGGGCCGGGGCGACGCTCCCCTCCCCCGTGTTGCTGCTCGAGATGCCGATCATCACGGGAGCGGTAGGGATGGTGTTCAGCACCACGGTGAACGTCGCCTGTCCCCCTGCCTCGGTGGTCGTGAGCCCCAGGACCGGCGTCACCGTGATGGAGGGAGTGTCGTTGTCGTTGTTCGTGACCGTGACGTCCGAGGGATTCACGCCGGAGAAGTTTCCGTCCGCGGTGACCGCCGCCGCGGTGACCACGGTGTACGGGATGGGGCCGTCGGCCACGAGGTCGTTCACGCCGGTCACGGTCACCGTCCGGACCACGACCCCGGTCGCGAAGGTCACGGACGCGGGGACCGTCCCCTCGGAGGTATTGCTGCTGCTGAGGTTGATCGTGACCAGCGCCGTGGGGGGCTGGGAGAGCGTGATCGTGAAATTGGCCGTCCCGCCCCCCTCCGTGGTAACCAGCCCCGATACGGGGCTCACCACGATCTGGCTGAGGACCACGATAAGGTCGTCGCTCGAAGTCTGCTCCCCGTCGCTCACCGTCAGGCGCAGGACGTAGGTCCCGCCGGTGGTGAAGGTCACCGTGGGGGTAAGCGAGGTTGAGGTGGCCCCTCCCGGATTGAACGTGGCAAGGCCGGGACCGCTCACCTGGCTCCAGGTCGTCGTCACGACTCCTCCAACCGGCAGGGCGTCGTCCGTATAGGAACCGCTCAGGCTCACGGTCGTCCCAAAGGCCACGCTCTGGTCCGCCCCGGCGGTCACGACAGGAGGCTGGTTGGCGAGGGTCTGGATCTGCGCGGCGTTCAGGATCGTGTTGTACACGCGGACCTCGTCGAGGCTGCCCAGGAAATACACCCTGTTATTGCCGCCAACCCCCTGGGAGTCCGTGATTCGTCCGATCTCGAAGAAGGGTACGGTTTTGACCGACGTGCCCGAGGTCCCGGAACTCACGAGAACCCCGTCCAGGAAGACCTGGTCGGGGTTCGCGGCCGGAGACACGGAGTAATCGTGCGTAAAGGCCACGTGATGCCAGAGGCCGTCGTTGACCGGATTGGGCGTCTGGGCGCCCCCGATGTCCTCCGACCGCACGCCCATGAGACCCGCCTCGCTTACCCAGCCCCAGAAGGAATCGTTGCCGTCTCCAAAGCTCTCGACCCCCGTGATGCCGGGGGCGCGGTAGTTGACGTCGTGCCCCTGGCTGCCGAGCGGGAGCCGCACCCAGGCGGAGAGGGAGGCGAAGCCCGTGGCCGCGCCGCCGAGGACCGTGTTCAGGTCCGCGGCGACGGCGACGTTGTCGTTGACGCCGTCGAACTCGAGCGCGCCGACGAAGGGCCCTTCGATCCGGAGGGGTCCCGCCCCGATCGTGGCCGCCTCGCGCCGGTTCCCGTTGTTGGCGCTGGCGGAGGAGTCGAGGATCGCGTCCCCCGCCGGCTCGTCGAACCGCCAGTAGCCCGTGAGCCCCACGGAGGCGGGGGCGATATACGTGAAGACGCGCTGGGAGCCGGCCGGGATCGTGTTGGGCGTGGGAGTCACCCGGTCGGTGACGTTGCTGACCGACAGGGTATTGGAGGCACCGGAGGTCATGGCTGCCACCGTGAGCACGACCGTGCGGAGGTCGGATCGGAGGCCCGCGCCGGTGGCGGCC
>JAHFOZ010000329.1:0-1970 GCA_023261405.1 Planctomycetota bacterium | reverse complement strand
GTAGTAGGCGGGGGTCGCCGCGGACGCGGCCACGGGCTCGGTGAAGACGACGACGACTTCCGTGGCGGTCGGGCCATAGACTCGCGACAATGCCGGCGGCGTCGCATCCGTCACGGTGAAGACGGCGATCGCCGGCATGCTCGCGGTCAACCCCGCCTTCGTGGCCACAGCCGCAATCGTGGCGTCCGCGGCGACGGCGAACGGTCCGGTATAGGCTGTGGGCGCCCCGCCGTTGACCGTGTACGTGATGGCGGCGCCGAAGGTGTCGCATGAGATCGAAACGGCCTGCGAGTTCGTGAACGCTCCGCCCGCCGGACTGATCCGGGGGGGCGCCACCTGGGTGAACAGCTGCGTGGAAGGCACCACCACCTGCCCGAGGCCCGGCGGCGTCCAGTCCAGGTGAATTTCCGAGAGGCCGACGTTCTCGAAGTACTCCAGGCGGATGGAGTACCTCTGGCCAGCCACGAGGTCGATCGTCCCCGTCTGGGCGAACTGGCCGAGGTCGCGCCAGCGGTCGATCAGGAGGCGGCCATCCACCCAGAGGCGCACGCCATCGTCGGAGCGCGTGGTGAAGGTGTAGGTCCCGGTCCCGGCGGCCTCGATCAATCCGCTCCAGCGAACGGTGAACGTGTCTGCGCCGGTGAGGCCGGGCGGCTGCGGGGGGACGGTCCCGTCACCCCAGTTGAAGTCGACCGTGAGGTCCGTTGCCGTGCCCACGACGCCGCCGGTGAAATCGACCGTGTCGTAGTATTCCCCGTAGAGCCCGTTGGCCTGCGCGTACGCGGAGTGGGCCGAGAGGGCGGCGACGAGCGCCGCCAGCACGGACGCCGCGCCGAACGGAACGATTCGAAGCATCGTGGATTCCTCGAGTGACCTGCTTCAGCTCCGGACCGCAAGCTTCCCGGGCGGCCGGACACGGAAGCACATTTCTTCCATGTTTGTGAGAACATGAACCGCCCCGCTCCCGCGGGAGTCATCCTAGAGGAGCCGGCGCCCGCGTGCAATTTATTTTGCAATTGGCGCCGCGCGCCCCTATGTTGTGCGCTTCGGGAGCAGGGACGGACCGGTCGATCGAGAGGGAATCCGCCGTGAGAACGAGCAAGGTCTTCGCCATTGCGGGATTCTTTTTCCTGGCCGGCGCCGGCTTCGCCCTTCCCGCGCGCGCGGAGGACGAGACCGCGCCCCCCCTTACGCTCGAGATGACCCTCGAAGGCGCGGAGGACGAGACCGCCCGCCGGGACGAGGATCCGGCCCCCCTCCGCCTCGAATATCCGCAGCAGCCGAAGCAGCGACAACCCGCCCCTCACGGCCCGCAGCAGCCGTTCATCGACTGGGCGCACCTTGAGGTGAATCTCTTCGCGGGACTCACCCTCTTCAGCGGAGACTTTGATGCGGATCCCACCTGGTGCGCGGGGCTTCAGGTCCGCGTCCCCGTGCCGGGCCTGCCCCTCCAGAAGTGGGGGGTGTTCGCGGAGGCGATCTTCTCCAACATCGACCGGGACCTGGGCGCGCTCTACAGCAATACCTCGGCGAACTTTTTCTGCGTGGCGGGCGGGGCCGACTTCACGTTCGTGAAGAACGACTCGATGTTCCTCCGCGGCCAGGGCGGGCTGCTCTTCGCGAGCTTCGGCAACGTCGACGGCGTGGACAACGGCGCGGGGGCCCTGCTGGGGCTCTCGGGGGGGGTCTACTGGATCCGGAAGAACAACCAGCTTTCCGTCACCTACAACCCCCAGTTCACGTGGGACACCAACGACTGGATCATGTTCCACACCGTGGGACTCAACATCGATTTCTGACCCTCCCTCCCGCCCGATGAAGTTCACCGTCCACGCACGCCAGGGAGCCGCCCGCTGCGGCGCAATCGAGACGGCGCACGGCGTCTTCGAGACCCCCGCCTTCATGCCGTGCGGCACCAAGGCGGCGGTAAAGGGCCTCGAGCCCACGGAACTGCGCGCCGCGGGAATCCA
>JAHFOZ010000328.1 GCA_023261405.1 Planctomycetota bacterium | reverse complement strand
TGCCGCTCGACCCCCCCGGTCCGACCTGCGTCCCCATCCCCGGCTCCCGGGGGACACGCGCCTCTGGGCGGCCCTCCAGCAGGCCAGCGGCGGGGTCTGGGGCGGCTGCGTCTACGACGTGGACGCGATCCTGGCCCGCCTCCAGCCATAAAACACTCCGTCCCCTTTATGGCTAGAGTGACAAAACACTCCGTCCGTATTGTCATCGAGCCGGTCGGGCCGGCCCTACTCGAGGACCCGGGCGGTCTTGACGTAGTCGAGCTTGTCGAAATCCTTTTTCAGATATTCGTTGCCCTGCTCCTGGATCTTCCCCTGATCCGGGCCCTTTCCCCTCGGGGCGCCCTCGCCGTATTCCTTGTAGAGGGAATCCACGACCTCCATGCCGGAGGCCACCTTCCCGAAGGGCGCGAAGTTCATCCCGTCCAGGCGCGTGTTGTCACCGAAGTTGATGAATATCTGCGTGGTCCGGGTGTTCGGGCCGCGCATGGCGAAGCTGATCATGCCCTTGGTGTTGGACTGCTTCCCGGCCGGATCGTCGTTGATCACCGCGTTCTTCCACGAGGTGTTCAGCTTGGGGTCGCCGTTGATGCCGAATTGGCACATGAAGTCCTTGATCACGCGGAAGAAGCGGACGTCGTCGAACCAGCCGTTCTTCGCGAGGTTGTAGAACCGGTCGGCCCCGTTGGGCGCCCACTCGCGCTGCACCTCCACGAGGAACTCGCCCTTTGAGGTGGTGAACTTGACCTGGTATCTGGCGGGGGCCTGCTTGTTGATGCCCGCGGCCTTGGGGTCCTTGAGGAGGTCGGGCTCGGGCTTCTGCTCCTTCAGGTCCTGCGGGGCGGCGGCCGCCAGGCTGAACGCGGCGAGGAGCGCGAGGGTCGGCCGGAAGATGCGCATGGCTGTCTCCGAAAAGAGGTTAGAGAGGAGAGGATAGCGGGGAAGCCCCCGGGATTCAATGATATGATCCACCTTCCCATGGGGGTTGAACGACGCCACGTCCCGGTCCTCCTCAAGGAAGTGATGCAGGCCCTCCGGCCGAAGAGGGGCCAGGTGGTCGTGGACTGCACGGTCGGCCTGGGGGGACATTCCGCCGAGCTCCTCCGGAAGGGGGTCCGGGTGATCGGGCTCGACCTCGACCCGGCCAACCTGGAGGCGGCCCGCGACCGGCTCGAGATCCAGGGGGGCGACTTCGAACTCCGCCACGCCAACTTCGCCGGCCTGCCGACCGTCCTCGGTGAATTGGGACTCGAGGGGGTGGACGGCGTGCTCGCGGACCTCGGCGTCTCGAGTCCGCATATCGACGACGCGAGGCGCGGCTTTTCCTACCGGCGCCCCGGCCCTTTGGACATGCGCATGGACCCCACACGGGGAAAGACGGCCGCCGAGCTCGTGAACACGATGGGCGAGGAGGAGCTGGCGAAGGCGATCCTTGAGCTCGGGAACGAGGAATCGGCCCCGCAGATCGCGCAGCTCATCGTCCAGCGCCGGCCCCTCCGGATGACGCAGGAGCTCATGGCCCTCGTCTGCAAGGCGCGCGACTTCACCCTCGAGCGCGCCGCCGGCGCGAAGCTGCACCCTGCGGCGCGGACCTTCCAGGCGCTCCGGATGCTCGTCAACCGCGAGCTCCCCAACCTCGAGCGCCTCCTGGCGGTACTCCCGGCCTGCCTGAAGCCCGGGGGGACGGCGGCGATCCTCAGTTTCCACAGCGGGGAGGACCGTCTCGTGAAGCAGGCGTTCCGGGACGGCGAGCGATCGGGGGCCTATGCGAAAACCAGCCCCGAGCCCATCCTGGCCACCGCGGCGGAGCAGGAGCGCAACCCCCGCTCCCGGTCGGCCAAACTGCGCTGGGCCAGGCGGCATAAGGCAAGGGGTTAGGAGCCGGCGCATGAAACGGGCCCGATTTTCGTTCCCTATCCTGGCCGGTTGGACTATCTTGTTCTCCGGCTGTTCCGCACCTCCGGAGGCAGCCATGCCCATGACCGCCGAAAAGAAACCCGCCCTTCCCGACGAGCTCGCCGTGCCCGTCAAGGCCGCCGTGGAGCCGGAGGTCGGCCCGCTCGTCGAGATGTACAAGTGGTTCCACCAGAACGCCGAGCTCTCCCTCAAAGAGGAGAAGACCGCCGCCCGATTCGCGGCCGAAGTGCGCGCCGCGGGCTGGACGGTCACCGAGAAGGTCGGCGGGACGGGCGTCGTCGCGATCCTGAAGAACGGCGACGGTCCGGTGGTCCTCGCCCGGGTGGACATCGACGGCCTCCCCGTGAAGGAGGAGACCGGCCTGCCCTACGCCAGCACCTCGGGCGTCATGCACGCCTGCGGGCACGACTCGCACATCACCATCGGGATCGGCCTCGCGCGCGTGCTCCCGAAGCTCAGGGACAAGTGGTCCGGCACCGTGGTCCTCGTGGGGCAGCCCGCCGAGGAGCTCGGGATCGGCGCGCGGATGATGCTCGAGGACCCGAAATTCCACGAGCTCGTCCCCGTGAAGCCCGTGGCCTGCCTCAGCGTCCACGATTTCCCGACGCTCGCGGGGAAGATCGGCACCTGCTCGGGCTACGCCACGGCGAACGTGGACTCGATCGACATCGTCATCCACGGCCGCGGCGGCCACGGGGCCTGGCCCCACCTGACCGTGGACCCCGTCGTGATCGGCTCCGAGATCGTGCTCGCGCTCCAGACGATCGTGAGCCGCAAGCTGGCCCCCGGCACGCGGGCCGTGGTGACCGTGGGCTCCTTCCAGGCGGGCGCGAAGCACAACGTCATCCCCGACTCGGCGAAGCTCATGCTCACGGTGCGCTCCTATGAGGACGAGAGCCGCGAGAGGCTGCTCGCCGAGATCCGCCGGATCGCGCACAACGTGGCCGAGGCGCACGCGGCGACGAAGGCGCCCGAGGTGAGCTCCAAGGACGAGTATACCCCCGCGGGCTACCACGACCCGTCGCTCACGAAGCGGATGCGCGGCGTCTTCGAGGAGCTCCTGGGAAAGGAAAGCGTGTACACTGCCGAGCCCATGATGGGCGGCGAGGACTTCAGCCGCTTCCCGCGCTACTACAAGGTCCCCGGCCTCCAGTTCCGCGTCGGCGGCGCGAAGCCCGGCCACGACCCCGACGTGGGCCTCCACTCCTCGAAGTGGGCGGTGGACCCGGAGCCCACGCTCCGCACCGGCACGACGGCGCTCGCGCGCGCATGCCTGGAACTGCTCGTCCGCCCCTGAGTCCTCCGACTCGCAAGTCTTTTGTTCGCCGTCCGCAGGGTCGCAACGGGTTGAAAATGTCTGCGGATCTGACCTCAGGCCGGGGACTGGGCCATCTCGAGCTGGGCGGCCACGAGGGCGCCCTTCGCCGTCGCGTTGAAGGGGTCCTTCGCCATCCGCACCTCCTTCACCGGGATCGGGAAGTCGAGGCCCTTGAAGACCTCCCTCACCAGCTCGATGAAGTTGCCCGCCATCGAGGTGCCGCCGGAGAAGACCATCGAGACCGGCTCGCTGAAGGTGGGCATGTTCTCGGCGGCTCGGAAGCGCTCGGCGATGCTGTTCAGGTTGTACTGGATCAGGTTGCGGTAGTAGATCGAAATCGCGTCCTCCTCGCGCGTCTTCGGGTGGAGGAGGTCCACCCCCTTCTCCTTGAGGAGCGTGGCCTTGGCGGGCTTCAGGCTGAGCGCCTGCGCCACGTTCTGGTCCACCCAGTCGCCGCTCCGGGAGGTGGAGAAGGTAAGGGCGGGCATCGACTTGTAGGCCACGCAGACGTTGAACATGCCACCGCCGCAGGAGACGCCGATGCCGGTGAAGTCCTCGTCGCCCAGCTCCGCGAACGTCACCGCGTGGCCCTCGATGATGTGCGAGGGCTTGTAGCCGAGCGCCTGGAGCACCGCGTCGAAGAGGTCGCGGTGGTAGGCCACGGAGAGGTCGCTGTCCACCGGGTCGCCCGGCACCGAGTAGAAGCACACCTCGTTGACGGTGCGCGGCTCGCCCAGGATCGAGCCGATGAGCAGCTTCATCACCGGCAGCGCGTCCTGTTCCTTCGGGGAGATGAGGCCGTCCTTCATCGGCCGGCGCGTGTTCTTGTTGAGGACGTTGGCCAGCTCGAAGGCCTCCTCGCCCAGGATGTACATCTTCTTGTTCTGGATGAAGTAGGGCACGTTGAGCCGCGTGAGCATCGCCTTGGTGTAGGCGTCGATCCCGATGTCGAGGAAGACGTTCCGCTTCGTGCGGAGCTCCACCTCGCCCTTCTCGTTCTGCTCCGCGGCCACGAGGTTCACCGTCCCGATGTCGAGCCCCTTGCCTTTCCCTCCGGCCCGGTGCCTGCGGTCGGAAGGGATGATGACGAGCGGCACGGGCGGGGCGGGCTCCACGTCGGCGACTTCCTCGATGTCCTCGCGGACCTCCTCGAGGGGCGGAGGGGGCGGGGGCGTCGGCGGACGGGCCGTGCGGGCTGCTCCCACCTCGCGGACCAATCGATCGTTCTCCTGGCGCAGGCGATCCGCTTCCTCCTGGGACCGGTTGCGTTCCGCCTGGAGCGCGGCCTGCCGCTCTCCGGTGGACTCCGCTGCGGCGCGGACCGCCTCCAGTTGCTCCGCGAGCTTCGCCTCCAGGAGCGCGTTCTCCTCGCGTGCCTTCCGGAGCTCCTGCTCTATGGGGGCCCGCGCGTCGTCGGCGGTCTCCTCGCCGCGGCGCGCTTCCTCCGCGAAGCCCAGGAGCGCCGCGATTTCCGCGCGGGCCGTCTCCGCCTCCGCCTTCACCGCCTCAAGATCCCGCCGGAGCGCCTCGGCTGACGCCCCCGCCTGGTCCGCGCGCGACTGCTCGCGCGCGAGCTCCTCCTGGAGCGTCTCCGCTTCGGCCCGCGCGGCCTCCGCCTGATCCGCCCGCGTCTGCTCCCGGGCCAGTTGTTCCCTGAGCGTCTCCGCCTCGGCCTGTGAGGCTTCCAGTTCCGCGGCGGCGGACCCGGCCTGGTCGGCGCGCTCCTGCTCCCGGGCCAGTTCCTCCTTGAGCGTCTCCAGCTCCCCGGCCGCGGCCGCGGCCTGGTCGGCCAGCGCCTGCGCGCCCTCCAGCTGCGCCCGGAGCGCCTCGAGTTCCGCCCGCAGCCTCTTGATCTCCGACTGCGCCTGGTCGAGCGCCTCGACCATCGTGTCGTGCTCTCCGCGGAGCCAGGCGTTCTCCTCCTCCAGCTCCTTCAGGCGCGCCTGCGTCGCGTCGCCCTTCTGCTCGATCTCCCGGCGCACCTTGAGCTCGTTCTGGAGGTGTTCCACCTGCTGCACGAGATCGTTCTTGCCCGCCTCGGCCAGGCCGGCCTTGTCCATGAACTCGTTGCGCTCGTTCATGATCTGGACGAGCTGCTTGCGGGCGTCGGCGAGGAGTTTCGACCGCTCCGCCGAGGTCTGGGAAGAGACCACCTCGTCGATCGCCTGGGCGATCAATTCGTGCAGGGTGTTCTCGTCCAGGACCTTGACGTTCCGCACCCCGCTGTTGGCGAGGCTGGAGAGGGACGCCATCCGGGAGCCCTGGTCGATGGCCTTCTGAATGTTCAGCTTCGAGGGATCAGGCATGGTCCTTCCGCTGGCGGCACGCGCCGCGCTCTCTGCATCTTACGACCTCTTATGGGGCCGTGCAACATCCGGGGCATGGAGATGCCCTCTTGTACGCGAAACGGATGCCTTGCGAGCCGGGCCATCCGGGCCGGATCCGCGCACTTCCGCCGGCGGCGGGGCGTAGAAGTACGCGGATGACGAGACTCCTGCGCTGCTTCCTGCTCCTCCTCGCCGGCTGCTCGGCGTCGGCGCCGCCCCTCGTCCCCCGGTCCGCCGCGCCCGCCGGGTTCCGGCAGCCGGATCCCGCGAAGCATCCCGACCTCTTCGTCTGGACCGACACGTGCAACGTCTACGTTTTCCGCGACGGCGACACGGCCCTCCTGGTGGACCTGGGCGACGGGAGCGTCCTGGAGCATCTGGGCGAGCTCGGGATCAGGAAGGTGGAATGGGTGCTCTTCACGCACCACCACCGCGAGCAGTGCCAGGGATTCCCGAAACTGGAGGGGAGCGGAGCGAAGATCGCCGGCCCGGAGGCCGAGCGCGAGCTCTTCGAGAACCCCACCAAGTTC
>JAHFOZ010000327.1 GCA_023261405.1 Planctomycetota bacterium | reverse complement strand
TCAAGCCCGTCGAGCCAGTCAAGCCCCCGGTCAAACCCGTTGAACCCGTCAAGCCTCCCGAGCCCGTGGTGAAGCCCGTGGAACCCGTCAAGCCCGTCGAGCCAGTCAAGCCCCCGGTCAAACCCGTTGAACCCGTCAAGCCTCCCGAGCCGGTGAAGCCCATCGAACCCGTCAAGACACCGGAGCCTGTCGTCAAGGAAGACCGGGTCGTACGCTCCCGGAAGTCGATGGAAAATGCCAACACGATCATCAAGCAGGCCATGATCCAGTACAACGAGTTCTCGGACCTGATGACCCCTATCCCCACGGAGGCCGAGACCGTCAAGGGGCTCAAGCAGAAGGCCGCAGGGCTCAAGCAACTGCTCGAGGAAGCCCGAGGGCTCTACACGTCTGCGGAGAAGGATGCCCCGGACCCCAAGACCGCCCGCCGCCGGATCGAGACGATCACCGACCTCCTGGAAGAGCTCAAGGTGTCGGTCGCCAGGCTGAAGTAGGCCGGCTGCTCCCCGGCTTTTGCAGGTATCGGGCCCCATGCGGGGGTGACCCGATCAGGCCTCAGGCCCGAGCGGGTCATGAGCCCGGAAGTTGAGTCCCCTCTCCTGTCGGGACTCCCACCCCTGACTCCCGGCCCCGGCACTTCTCGAACTGGAAGATGCCGGAGAAATACACGGGGGAACGAACGGCAATCGAGAGGGCCCGAGGCGCGGGGCCGCTAGAACCCGATCGGGGTCACGCTGCCCAGCTGCTTGACGGCGGCGGAACTCGCGGGCTGCCCCGCCACGGTGGGGTCACCGTGAAGGGTGCGGACGGAGTTGTTCAAGGACGCGGCGGATGTCTGGGAACCGGACTTGGAATCGCCTTGGCCCTGGGCGCGCTTGGCAGCCCGACGCATGGCCTCGAGGTCGGAGTCCGTCGAATCCTGGGGTGGGGCAGGCTGCTGGAGTGAGGCGTGAAGCTCGGCGCCGGCGAAGACCTTGCCCGCTCCGAAATCCCAGCCCTTCTCGGTGATCGTGAACGACGCCGGGGTCGTCACGGCGAACTCGACGCCGGCCAGCTTGAGGGCCTTGCCCGCATGCGTGCTGAGGGCGAACCCTTCCTTGACGCGGCTCACGCGGACGCCCGGCTCCAGGATGAGCGAACGCCCCTGCGCCACCTCGACCGTGACCGCGGAGGAGAGGGACTCGACCACCGAGGCGGAAGCGAGGACCGATCCGGCGCCCGCTTCGCGCAGTTCCAGGGCCGCACCGCTGAGGAGCACGTCGCCCACGCGAACGCCGCCCGCTTCGAACTTCACCGGGGCGGAGGGCGCGACGAGGGCCGCGAGAAAGAGGGAGCCGACGATCAGCTTCATAGTGCCTCCTGGAACCTTTGGAGAATACCCCTCCATCGGCTGCCGGTCAACATTTTCTGGAGAATATGGAGGTCTAATCAGCCAACTCGAGGACGATCGACTTCATCAGGGGCTTCGCGCCGCAGGTGATGGCGTAGGACTCCGCGGGCTTCCGGGCGACGAAGCAGTTCTCCTTCGGCTGCCCGCCCTCCTCCCACCGGTAGGTGACCTTGACGGGGCGGAAGCCCCCGGAAGGCTCCCTGAAGTCGGCATCGATGCGGAAGTTCAGGATCCCCGTCGCGTTGCGGCTGGTGCCGGAAAACTTGACGAGCGCCTCTTTCACACCGACCGGCACCTCGGCGTACGTCACGTACGTGCAGTTCCCCGGCGTCGGGCCGGCGGCGCGGCCGGCGCTCTTCCACGACTTCCCGCCATCGAACGAGACGAGGTAGTCGATCCCGTCCCGGGCGTCCCGCGCGCGGTGGTGGGTGCCGAAGCGGAGACGGACCAGGTCGCCGGGCGTCGCGACGGGGAACGCGATCTCGCCCCTGCCCGACCCGCCGACCCACAGGCCGTTCTCCAGGCCGCCGGAGACCGGATGGAAGTCGGTATAGACGAGTTGCTTCCCCTTCTGCGCCGCGTCGACGCTCCCTTCCACGGTGATCGTCCCCTCGGCCGGTCCCGCCGCGAAGCTTATCTCGTTCTTCCCCTCGCCCAGCGCGGGGAGCGGCCGCTGCGAGTGCTGGATGTCGTGGGCGAGGCGGATCGCGTTGAGACCGGTGCCGGCGCCCTGGAGTTCGAATTTCAAGCGGTAGTCATATCGACGGAGAAACCGATCATCCGCCTGCAAGGACACGTTGCCGCCCTTCGTCGACTTGAGGAGCGGCTGCCAGTCCAGCCCGTTGTTGTCCGAGAAGGAGGCCGCCACGGATCCCCCCGCGCCGAGGATGAAGGAGTATTCCATCAGCCCGGTGAGGTAGACGTAGCTGGAGGCCATGCGCAGCACGAGGGAGGCGGGGCGCCCGGAGTCCTTCACCCGGGCGTCATCGTCAAGATTGTCCGAGGAGAGCGCGACGCGACGGAACGCCCCGTCCTTGAGCGGGACGTCCCACTCGTGCCGGCCGTTCCCCAAGCGGCCGGGGGCGAGGTCGCCGTCCTTGGGCGTGTAGCGCAGCGACTCCTCGCCCGTCTTCATCTTCAGGCAGCCGGGGGCGCCGCCATCCTTCATGTTCACGTGAAGGCCCTTGCTGGACCAGTTGCGCGTGAGGCGTTCCCCGGGGCGGAGCTGGACGTTCACCTGGTAGCCCTGGGAGTACCCGTACTCGTAGTGCCCGTTGGCGGAGCCGTCGTACTCCTGCATCGTGGAGTACCACCCATGGGTGGCGGCCTCGAACCATCCGTTCTCGTCGTACTGGGGGCAGCGGGCGAGGACCTCGGGGCCCTTCCGCCATCCGCCCCCGCGCATGAATTCGGCGAGCTTCTTCTCGTTCTTCCGGTAGTCCGGGTTCCTGTCGTAGAACTCCTTCACGCCGGCCATGATCTCGTCCACTCCGGCCGCCTTCCCGTCGGCCTTGGGAAAGTAGCACATGAGCGAGCTGTCCAGGAGGTGCCAGGCGCCGTCGTAGAAGACCTCGGGCACGCTGTGCGCGTTGATGATGCGCCCCCGGGCCTGGAGCCCCGCGTGGCGCGAGAGGGCCTCGACGCCGCTCGAGGCCACGCTGCAGAAGGCGTACCCGTAGACGTTGTAGACCTTGAACGGGTCCTGCACGACGTCCTCATTCTGGAGGTGCTCGACGGGCGGGGCGTCCTGGTGCTGGAACGTCCGGACCGTCCTCCACACGGCCATGGCCTTCTGCTCGTCGCTCATCCCGTCCTTGATGTAGGCCTTCTTCCAGGTGTCCAGGTTCGTCATGTCCGGGACTCTGTCGGAGAGGACCTTGACGTGGCACACCACGCCCACGGGGTTGTCCCGTGCAGACGGCCGGGTCTCCTGGGCGGCGGGGTCGCCGGCGGCGAGGGACGCGAACGCGAGGACGGCGGCGAGACGCATGGGACTCTCCTCTGTCATCAGAAAGGGAAGAGCTTCCGGATCTCCACGTTCGAGGGCCGGACGCCGTACTCGCAGATCTCGAAGGCCTCGGCGAACTTCACCTTCGCCGCCGCCTTCTTGCCGTACCAGGTCGCGAGCGCCTTCCGGAAAAGGTCGGCCTTCGAGCCGAAGTAGGCGCGGTGGTCGTCCATCACTTTCTTCCTCCGCGCCTCCTTGCCTGCCTTGTCCTGGGGGAGCTGGTCCGCCGTTGCGTTGCAGCCCCCCTCGTAGACCTGGGACTCCAGCGCCTCGAAGCAGGCCAGCTTCTTCCCGATCACGTCGTCGATCGCCACGACGATGTCGGGCGAGAAGGGCGTGGGCTTCAGGAACTTGTCCTCGGAGAACAGGAACACCGGGTTGTGCCTCAGGTGCGGGGTGTCGGGGCAGAGGTAGGGAACCGTGACCATGTACGCCGCGTCCTGGACGAGCGCGCCCACGTAGCGGTGGTCCGGGTGATAGTCGTTGGGCCGGTGGCTCACGACGACGTCGGCCCTCCACTCGCGGATGAGGCGGACGATCGTCTTGCGGTTCTCGAGCGTGGGCATGAGCTCGCCGTCGTGGTTGTCGAGCACCTGCGCCTCGATCCCCAGGATCTTCGCGCAGCGTTTCACCTCGGCGGTGCGGCGCTGCGCCAGGGGGCCGCCCGCCATGGCATGATGCCCCACGTCGCCGTTGGTGCAGGAGACGAACTTCACGGCATGGCCCTTCGAGGCCCAGCGGGCCGCCACGCCCGCCGCCACGTACTCGCAGTCGTCCGGATGCGCGCCGAAGACGATGACGCGCGTCTTGCCGTCCTGGCCCATGCGGTCCTCCGATCGAATCGACGGCATCCTCTACTTTGAGGGAAGGAAGGGGAAGAGTTTCCTGACCTCCTCCTTCGAAGGCTTACCCCCGTATTCGCAGACTTCGAACGCCTCGGCGTACTGGACCTTGAGGCCCCCCTCCCCGCCGTAAGTTTCCTTGAGCTGGGCGCGGAAGCGGTCTGCCGTGGCGGCGAAGCGCTTCGAGAAGTCCTCGCGCACCTTCATCTTCCGCGCCGCCACCCCCCCGGCGTCCTTCGGATCCGGCACCAGCAGCGGCCCGCCGTTGCAGCCTCCCTCGTAGAATTGAGACTCCAGGGCCTCCACCACGGCGAACTTCTTCTCGATCACGTCGTCGATCGCCACCACCACGTCGCCCGTGAACACGTTGGGCCGCTGGAACCTGTCTTCCGAGAACAGGAAGACCGGGTTCTTCGTGAGGTACGGCGTGTCGGGGCAAAAGAAGGGCACCGTGACCATGTAGGCGGCGTCCATCACCAGCACGCCCACGTAGCGGTGGTCCGGGTGATAGTCGTTGGGCCGGTGGCTGATCACCACGTCCGCGTTCCACTCGCGGATCAGGCGGCAGATCGCGCGCCGGTTCTCCATCGTCACCATGAGCTCGCCGTCGTGGATGTCGAGCACCTCCGACTCGGTCCCCAGGATTTTCGCGCAGGCCTTCACCTCCTCGCGGCGCCGCTTCGCCAGCGGCCCGCCCGCCAGGCCCCAGTGGCCGATGTCGCCGTTCGTGCAGGAGACGAACTTGACCTTGTGGCCCATCGCCGCCCACTTCGCCGCCGTGCCCGCCTCCCTGAGCTCGCAGTCGTCCGGGTGGGCGCCGAAGGCGATGATGCGGAGCTTGCCGTCCTGGAACCCCGGCATGGGCATGGGCATCGGGCCGGGCGCCGAGAGCTCCGCCGGGGCCGGCCTCGCGCACGACGCGGCGAGGAGCAGCAGGACGCCGAGCGATCGCCTCATGGGAATCTCCCCCTATCTCTCGATCTTCAGGATCCGGTCGTTGTAGCTGTCCGTGATGTAGAGCGCGCCCGAGGGATGGACGATCACCCCGTGCGGCCGGGCCAGCTCCGCCTGCTCCGGCGGACCGCCCGCGCCGGCCGACCCCTTCTTCCCGGTGCCCGCCACCCTGACGATCCTGCCCTCCTTCGGGAGGTAGCGGCGGATCAGGTTGTTCTCGGCGTCGGCGATGAGGACGCTGTCGTCCGCGTCGCACGCAAGGTGCTTGGGGCCGTTCATCGTCGCCTTGAGCGCGTCGCCCCCGTCGCCGCCGGAGCCCTTCTGCCCCGTGCCCGCCACCGTGCGGATCCTCCCCGCGCCGTCGACCACCCGGAGCGCGTGGCCGCCCCGCTCGAGGACGTAGACGTTGCCCTTCGAGTCCACCGCCACCGCGCGCGGGTCCACGAGCGGGGAGGACTTCGCGTCCGCCCCGTCCCGGGGGACACCCCCTTCCCCGTTCCCGGCCACCGTCGTGACGATGCCGGTCTTCAGGTGGACCATCCGGATGCGGCGGTTGTCGAGGTCGGCGAGGTACAGGCGCTCGTGCTTCGCGTCGAACGCAATGCAGTAGATCCCGCCGAAATCGGCCTTCAGGGCGGGGCCGCCGTCGCCCGCGAACCCCTTCTTCCCCGTGCCGGCGACCGTGGTGACGACCCCCGTCTTCGCGTCGATCTTCCGAACGCGGTTGTTCCAGGTGTCCGCGATATAGAGGTCTCCTTCGGGAGTGACCGCCAGGTGGTGCATCCCGTTGAACTGCGCCTTCGTGGCGGGGCCGCCGTCGCCGCCGTCCCCCTTCGCTCCCGTTCCTGCAAACGTGGACAGCGTCCCGGCCTTGTCCACCTTGAGCACGCGCCCGCCGGAGAGTTCG
>JAHFOZ010000326.1 GCA_023261405.1 Planctomycetota bacterium | reverse complement strand
GCACCACGCCGCCCACGAGCCAGGCGCGGCCGCCGGCGGCGCGGACGGCCCGGCCGATCCGGGAGGCGGCGGGCGGCAGCGGAGGGAGCGCGATCTTCATCGTTCCAGGAGCATACCGCTTGGTCCGCGGGTGCGCTATACTGAACGCCCTCATGCTCGAGGAACGGCTCCGGGAGGCGCTCGCACGGCCCGAGGAGGAGGGCCCCGCGGGGAAGGCGGTCGGTCTGCTGCTGGACGATGCCGCGCAGGCCGGCGTGAGCGACGTCCACCTGAACCCGGACGCGCGGGGCCTCGAGGTGCTCTACCGGCTCGACGGCGTGCTCCAGCCTCGGGCGCGGATCGACGCGGCGTGGACCGAGCGCGTGCTCGGGAAGGTCAAGGTCCTCGCCGGCCTCCTCACCTACCGAAAGGACGTGCCTCAGGACGGGCAGATCGCGGCGGCCGAGGCGGGGGGACGGACGGACGTGCGGGTCTCGATCTTTCCCACGGTGCATGGCGAAAAGGCGGTGTTGCGGTTCTTCCTCCACGCGGGGGAGAAGTTCGAGTTGGACGGCCTCGGGTTCCCCGCGGACATCGTGGCGCGACTGAGGGCGGCGGCCGCGCAACCCGACGGCGTGGTCCTCCTCACGGGACCGGCCGGGAGCGGGAAGACGACGACGATCTACGCCCTGCTGCACGAGATCGTGAAGCCGGGGCCGGGCGGGCGGCGCCACGTGGTGACGATCGAGGACCCCTGCGAGCACGCGGTGCCGGGGGTCACGCAGACGCAGGTGAACCCGGCGGCGGGGCTCACGTTCGCCTCGTCGCTGCGCTCGCTCCTCCGGCAGGACCCGCAGGTGATCGTGGTGGGGGAGATCCGGGACCGCGAGACGGCGCGCGTGGCGATGGAGGCGGGCCTCACGGGGCACCTCGTGATCAGCACGGTGCACACGGGGACGGCGGCGGGGGTGGTGGTGCGGCTGCTCGAGATGGGGGTGGACGCGCACGTCCTCACCTCCGCGCTCTCCTGCGTGCTCGCACAGCGGTTGGTGCGGCGGCACTGTCCGTCCTGCCGGGGCTCGGGCTGTCCCGCGTGCCTGGGGAGCGGCTTCCGGGGCCGCCAGGTCTTCGGCGAGTTCCTCGAGGTGGACGACGCCCTCCGCTCCCTCATCTCCTCCGGTGCCGACCGCGCGGCGCTCGAGGAGTCGGCCCTTTCCCGCGGCATGCTCCCCCTGCGCCGGGCGGGCGAGCTCCTCGTCGAGTCCGGCCTCAGCTCCCCCGATGAACTCTCTCGTATGATAAAGTAAAGAGTTTACTTTATCATGGCACTGCGGGGGAAGCCGTTGACGGCGCGGGCGTACTCGGCCGAGAGCAGGGCGGCGAAGCAGGCCAGGCCGATCACCAGGGTAAGCGTGCTGGCCGTGAGCATCACCGCCGCCGCGAGGAAGCCCCCGGGGCCCACGACCAGGGAGTAGAGCACCGCCCGCACCACCCCGCCCGCCCGAAGCGACACCTCTACCGTGAGCAGCGTGCAGCTCAGCACGCCCAGCGCCAGGCCCAGCGCCGCCCTACCGAGGATCACCCCCAGCATGCCCGAAAGCCCGATTTCAGCCGGCAGTGGGAAGACCAGGGACACGCCCGCCGCATAGAGCACCGGCAGCACGAGCAGGTAGGCCGCCCGCTGGATCAGGCCGAACCACTTCGCGCGCACCACCTGCTCCGGGTCGACGTTCGCCGCCAGGTACGTCTCGAACAGGCCGTTCTTCCGGTCCAGCGCGACCGCCACCGCCCCGCGCGCCATCGTCAGGAAAAGCGCTGCCGCCCCGCCGATCCCCGCCAGGATCAGATGGGCCTCGGCGTAGCCCGCGTGCGGCCCCGAGCAGAGCACGATCGCCGCGACCGTGAAGAGCACCGCGAAGGCCAGCCAGCCCAGACGGAAGGGCATGTCTCCTTCCATCGCGCACTCCCGGCGCACCAGCGGGTGGGACCAGCGGATCACGGGACGGAAGAGCGCCCGCGCCGCGCGCGACGACGACGCCGCGTGCGCCTGCATCCGCAGACGATAGAACAGACCCGGCCTCGACGCCTTCTCCTTCCGCCGCGCGTTTGTCCACTCCAGGAGCAGCGCCCCCGCCGCGCACAGGAGGCCCATCCACGCCAGCCCTCCCCCGAGGACCGCCCCCGCGGCGCGGAAGTCCACCGTCACCGTCCGCAGCTCGGCCTGCAGGATCGAGAACGGGTTCACCTCGGCGATCCCGTAGAACAGCCACGCCTTCGGCCACGGGTCGAGGATCATCGCCGGCCCCGCCCACCCCAGGAACAGGATGCCCCAGCCCGCCAGCATCACCGCGTGCGCGTTCGTCACGCAGGCCGACAGCAGCGCGCACAGGCCCCCCAACGCCGCAAGCTGACCCACGAGGATCAGATGCACCGCCACGATCTCCCCCGCGTCCATGCCTCCCACCGGCAGCAGGAAGATGAGCACCGGCAGCCCCGCCGCCAGCGCCGCCGTCATCGCCGCCAGCTGGCCGGACATCTTTGCCGCCAGGATCCCGAACGGCGACGCGCGCGAGAGGAGCAGCAGGTCCAGCGAATCCCGCTCCTTCTCCCGCGTCATCGCCCTCGAGTACACCGCCACCGCCAGAGCCGAGGCGATCCAGAACTGCACGCCGATGAATCCGCGGAACACCTCCCGCGCGAACCGCGGATAGGACTCCGGATCCAGGTGCCCCTGGACGATCGCCGCCACCCACGCGCCCCCTGCGATCAAGAGGAGCAGCAGGGCGTAGCCGCCGCGCAGCAGGTAGCCGGTCCAGTCCCTCCACCCGGTCCGCCACTCGCGGGAGAGCAGGGTCAGGAGCGCGGTCGCCTTCACGGCTTCCGCCCCGTGAGCCGGAGGAAGACCTCCTCCAGACCCGGCTCCTCTTCGTTCAACGCCAGGAGCCCCAACCCCCGTTCCACGACCCGGCGGACCACGAACGCGGTGTCCGCCTTTCCCGGCTTGAGCCGCAGGCGCACCCAGCCGTCCTCGACCTTCACCTCCGCCACGTCCGCCTCGCCGCGCAGCGCCTCCGCCAGCCCCTCACCGTCCCCCGCCACCCGCAGCGCCACCCGCTTCCCGCCCGCCGACATCCCGTTCGTCGGCCCCGCATAGACGATCTTCCCCCCGTCGAAGAGCACGATCCGGTTGCAGAGCTCCTCGAGCTCGCTCAGGATGTGCGACGAGATCACGATCGTCTTCCCCATCCGCCGCAGCTCCTTCAGCACGCCGCGGATCTCGATCCGGGCCCGCGGGTCCAGGTTCGCCGCCGGCTCGTCCAGCAGCAGCACCGAGGGATCGTGCACCAGCGTCCTCGCCAGCCCCACTCGCTGCTGCATCCCGCGCGAGAGCGCCCCGCAGAGCTCCTTGCGCACCTCCTGGAGGTCGAGCAGCGCGATCAGCCCCTCCACCGTCCCCGCCTGCTCCTTCCCCGTCTGCCCGTGCAGCCCCGCGAAGAACTCCAGATACTCCTCGACCGTCAGGTCCTCCTCCATCCCCACCGCGTCCGGCATGTACCCAAGGACCCGCCGGATCTTCGGCGCCTGGAAGCGCCCGTCCATCCCCAGCACCTTCGCGTATCCGCCCGTGGGCTTGAGCAGCGTGGCCAGGATCCGCAGCAGCGTCGTCTTCCCCGCCCCGTTCGGACCGATCAGCGCCACCGCGTCGCCCTCCTCCACGGAGAACGACACGCCGTCGAGCGCGACTTTCTTCCCGTACCGCTTCACCAGGCCCAGGACCTCGATCGCGCTCATCGCAGCACCGCCCGCACCAGCCCGCGTACCTCCACCTGCGCCCCGGGATCGATCTTCAGCCCCGATCGGTCCGCCTCGAAGCGGCCCAGGAAGAGCCCCTCCCCGCGATCCAGCCGAGCGCTCAGGTCCAATCCGCGCTGCCGCAACCGGTAGCGATCCATGCCCTGCCGCGCTGTCTCGCCCGCCAGCTCGTAGACGCTCAGGATCTCCCCGATTCGCCCGGGCGGGATCTCGCCCCAGCGCACGTGGGAGTCCCCCATGAACCGGGCGTTCCCCTTCTTCCCGTCCTCGAACACCCAGCGCTCGAACGGAGTGGACTCCAGCGCCGCGAGCGAGACCGTCCGGGTCTCCCCCGCCTTCACCTCGCCCACCCGGTAGACGACCTCCCTCGTCACCAGGAGGCCGTGCGTGAGCGCCGGCCCCCGGTTCTCCACGCGGATCCGCCGCGCCGCGCGGTCCTCCCAGGCGCACGTCACGAACCCGGCCTCCTCGCGGCACGAGTAAATCGTCCGGCGGAAGAGCGCCGGCAACTCCAGGCGCAGCGCCGGGCCGCGCTCCACCACGGACGGCAGCTCCTCCCGGTCACCGGATCCCGCCCAGCGGGTCGCCGCCGACAGCGCGCCACCCGCGGCCTCCACTCGGAACTCGCGGCCCGAACCCGCCTTGAGCACCGTGACCGCGTGGACGCGCCCCTCGTCCGCGAAGACCCAGTGCACCGCCTGGTTCGCGTGCGGAGTATGGTGGTCCGCCCAGTACAGGGAGAATCCCGTGAAGGCCGCCGTGCCGAGCGCGAAGAACGCGAAGCCCCGCGCGAGCTGCCCCTTCGCCCGCAGCCAGAAGAACCCGAGCGGCGAGACCAGCAGCGCGTAGATCAGCGGCGCGAGGCCGCCCACGGCGAACGCGCCGAAGTCGATCCCGAGCCCCTTGGGCTTCAGCGCCATCATCCAACTGTCGGTGTCCTCGAAGTACGTCTGCGGCTTCTGAACTGGGCGAAACGGCCGCTTCACGACCACGGGCTCCTCGGGCGGCTTCGGGACCTGGAAGACCGCGCGCCACAGGTCCGCGGCGGGGAACGGCTCGGCGTCGAGGGCGAACGCCAGGAAGACCACCTCTCCGTGGCCGCGCGCCTCCCGGACCGCGGCGGGCCGACCGCCCAGCGCGAGGAAAGGCGAGCCCCGCCGCAGGTCCCCGGAGTACATCGGGACGCCCGACACCTCCTGGGTCGTGCCCGGCCCCATGGGAAGCAGCTTCCTCCACAACCCTTCGTCGCGGAACGACGACCCCCTCCCTGCCGCGAACACGAGCTTCCCGCCCTGCTCCACCCAGCGGAGGAGCGCCTCCTCCTGGTCGGGCTCCAGCCGCCCCGGGTCCGGCACCACGATCGCGTCCACTCCCACCAGCGGCACGCCGCCCCCGGGAAGGCGGTCGAGCGGCGCCTGCGCCAGCGCCGCCTGGATCTCCTTCTCCGCCGCGCGCAGCGAGCGCGGCACGGCGCCCGCCACGAGGATGCGCCTCTCGACGTCGGGGGCGAACAGGAGAGTCACCGTTTTTTTCCGGATAACACTCCCCTTCGCGTCGACGAGCAGGGCCTCGATCTCCTTCTCGCTGCCGTCCAGGTAGAGGTCGAACGCGTGGCGCTTGCGCGACGGCGCGGGGATGGAGAGCTCCCGCCGGTGGAGCGCGGTCTCGATCACGGGGCCGCGCACGGCCAGCCGGAGCCCGGCCTCCAGCGGCGTCCCCGGGTTCCGCACGACGACCTCCACGCGCGTCCAGGCGTCCCGGAAGACGGTCCCGGAGAATCCGGCCTCGAGATCCATCTCGGGGCCGCTCTGCAGGGAGGCCAGGAAGAGGAGAAGGATCAATGGGGGAGCTCCTGGATCCATTGGAAGTAGGGCAGGACCACGGAGACGAGGAGGGTGCCGATGAGAATCCCGACCCCGAGAAGCGCGGCGGGGAAGACCACGAGGTACAGCGTGTCGCTCTCCCCCACGGCCTGCTCGGTGAGCGTCTGGGCGACGTCCTCGGCGGCGCGGGCGAGGTCGCCTGTACGCTCCGCGAGCGCGAGGTGCGAGGCGATCGCCGGCGGCACGCCAGGCAGCTCGCGGAGGATCCCGCCCAGCCCCTCCCCCTCGAGCGCGCGTGCCTTGAGCCGCTCCGCCCCGCGCGCAAGCCCGAGGCCGCCGGAAGCCCCGAGCGCCACGGGGAGCGCGTCGGGCAGAGGGACCCGGCCCCGGAGGAGCGCGGCCAGGCAGCCCAGGAAGCGCGTCAGGATCAGGTTCCTCCGGATGCGGCCCAGGAGCGGGAGGGCGAGGAGGAAACGTTCGCCCGCGACCCTGC
>JAHFOZ010000325.1:659-6146 GCA_023261405.1 Planctomycetota bacterium | reverse complement strand
AACTGCGTGGGCGCGCTCAAGGTGGCGATCGTCTGCAACCGCGAGCCGGTCGATCCGGTCTCGCTCTTCAAGTTCATCCAGCACCTCCTGAAGTAGTGGCCTTGAATCGAGCCGGGGGCACCGCTATCATGACGCGCGACTTGCCTGGGGCTGTTCCGTACCGCTCTGGAACGACCGCATGAAACTTACCAAGGTGGCCGTCACCGGCGGCGCAGGATATGTCGGCAGTGCCCTCGTCCCGCACCTGGTTGTCCACGGGTACGACGTCAAGGTGATCGACCTCTTCCTCTATGGCGAAAAGCCGCTGGAGGGGGTGAGGGCGACGAGGGTCCGGGGGGACATCCGGGACGAGGCGCTCCTCCAGCGCGAGTTCCGGGGCATGGATGCGGTCATCCACCTGGCCTGCGTCTCCAACGACCCGAGCTTCGAGCTGAACCCCGAACTCGGAAAGTCGATCAACTACGACTGCTTCCCGGGCCTCCTCCGGGCCGTCCGGGACGGGGGCGTGCGACGGTTCGTCTACGCCTCGAGTTCCAGCGTTTACGGGGTCCGGGAGGAGCCGGAGGTGCGCGAGGACAGCCCGTGCACGCCGCTCACCGACTACTCGAAGTTCAAACTGCTTTGTGAAGAACTCCTCCGCGAAGCCGACCTGGAGGCGACCTGGGCGATCGCACGGCCCTCGACCGTGTGCGGGTACGCCCCGCGGATGCGCCTCGACCTGGTCGTGAACATCCTCACGATACACGCGCTCGTCCGGAAGGCGATCACGGTTTTCGGCGGGTCGCAGCTCCGTCCCAACATCAACATCGAGGACATGGTCGAGGCCTACCGCGTGCTCCTGGAGGCGCCGCCGGAGCTCATCGACCGTCAGACCTTCAACATCGGGTACGAGAACTACAGCGTCAGCCGTCTCGCGGAGATCGTCCGCGCGGCCGTCGGGGACCCGCAGGTGACGGTCGCGGTGAAGCCCTCGGACGACCTGCGGTCCTATCACGTCAATTCCGACAGGTTCGCCAGGGTCCTGGGCTTCGCCCCCCGGAGGACGATCGAGGATGCCGTGCGCAGCATCGTGGCGGCGTGGCGGGAAGGGCGCTTCCAGGACCCGCTGACGAACCCTCTCTACCACAATATCAGGCTCATGCAGCAGGCGGACCTGGGCGGAAGGACGACCTCGCCCCGATGAGCGACCCGGCGAAACTCCCGATTCTCTACGAGCTCATGCTCCGCATCCGCCGCGTCGAGGAGAGGATCGCGGACCTCTATTCCGAGCAGGAGATGCGCTGCCCCGTGCATCTCTGCATCGGGCAGGAGGCGACGGCGGCGGGGGCCTGCGCGGCCCTCGAAAGGACCGACCACGTCTACAGCACCCATCGCTCGCATGGCCACTATCTGGGGAAGGGCGGCAGCGTGCGGGCGATGATGGCGGAGATCTACGGGAAGGCCACGGGCTGCTCAAAGGGGAACGGGGGCTCGATGCATCTGGTGGACCTCTCCGTGGGGTACATGGGCTCCACCCCCATCGTCGGGAGCAGCATCCCGATCGGCGTGGGCGACGCGTTCGGGGCCGTCCTTCGGGGGGAGAAGCGGGTGACGATGGTCTTTTTCGGGGAAGGCGCCACGGAGGAGGGCGTCTTCCACGAGAGCGTGAACTTCGCCGTCCTCCGGAAACTCCCGGTCGTCTTCTTGTGCGAGAACAATCTGTATTCGGTCTACTCCCCGATGTCCGTCCGGCAACCGGCGGGTCGGGAAGTGTACTCGGTGGCGCAGGGGCACGGGATCGAATGCCACCAGGGGGCCGGGAACGACGTGGCGGCGGTCTACGATCTCGCCCGGAAGGCGGTGCGCAAGGCGCGAGAGGGGGGAGGCCCGACCTTCCTGGAACTCAAGACCTACCGCTGGCGGGAACACTGTGGCCCTAATTTCGACAACGACCTGGGCTACCGGACGGTGGAGGAATACGAGGAGTGGCGGAAGCTCTGCCCGCTGGAGGCCTTCGAGAAGCGCTACCTGGCGTCGGGTGCCGTCGCGGCCGATGAGCTTCGACGGATCGCTGAACGGATCGAGCGGGAGGTCGCGGATGCCGTCGCCTTCGCGAAGTCGAGCCCGTTTCCGCAGGAGGCGCAGGGGGTCTACGCCCCGTGACCCGGGAACTCAGGTTCTTCCAGGCCCTGCGCGAGGCGACGGAGATCGCGATGTCTCGTGACCCTTCCGTCTACATCATGGGGCTGGGGGTCCCGGACCCCAAGGGGATCTTCGGGAGCACGCTCGGGCTGCGCGAGAAGTTCGGCGAGGCGCGGGTGCTCGACATGCCGACCTCCGAGAACGGGATGACCGGGGTCGCCATTGGCTCGGCCCTGGCCGGGATGCGCCCCATCCTCACCCACCAGCGGATCGACTTCGCGCTCCTCTCGATCGAGCAGATCGTCAACCAGGCCGCCAAGTGGCACACCATGTTCGGCGGTCTCATGAAGGTCCCGCTCGTGATCCGGATGATCGTCGGCCGCGGGTGGGGACAGGGGCCGCAGCACTCCCAGAGCCTGCAGGCCTGGTTCGCTCACGTTCCCGGGCTCAAGGTCGTGATGCCGGCCACGCCCCACGATGCGAAGGGCCTGCTCCTGGCGAGCATCGAGGACGACAACCCTGTCATCTTCATCGAGCACCGCTGGCTCTACGGGATGTCCGGGCCGGTCCCCGAGGGGCACTACACGGTCCCCCTCGGGATAGCGCGGGTGGCGCGGGAAGGCCGCGACCTCACGATCGTTTCGACATCGTACATGACCCTCGAGGCGCTCCGGGCGGCGGAGCGTCTGGCCGAGGAGGGGATCGCGGCGGAGGTCGTGGACCTGAGGACGCTCAGCCCGCTCGATGAAGGCACCGTGCTGGAGTCGGTCCGGAAGACCGGGAGGTTGCTGGTCACCGACACGGGATGGAAGACTTTCGGGATCGGTGCGGAAATCATAGCGCGTGCCGCGGAGGGCTGTCTCGCCAGCTTGAGGGCGGCGCCGGTGCGGGTCTGTCTTCCGGACCTTCCGACCCCCACGAGCGCGGCGCTGGCCGCCCGGTTCTATCCCCGGGCGATCCACATCTGGAAGGAGGCGCGGAACCTGATGGGGCTCGCGGGTGCGGAAGGAAGACCCTTCGAGCCCCCCGGCGTCCCCTTGGACGTTCCGGATCCGTCGTTCGTGGGCCCCTTTTGACCGGAGCCGAATCTGTGGCTGAGGCGCGCAAGATCCTGGTCATCGGAAGCAATTCGTTCTCGGGCAGCGACTTCATCGATCTGCTCCTGGAGAACCCCGCGAACGAGGTCGTGGGGATCAGCCGCTCACCGGAGAAGGGCGCGCTCTTCCTTCCGTACAAGCGGCGCACGGGGGCTCGCTTCACGTTCCACCAGATGGATCTCAACCGGGACGCGGGCCGCATCGTCGAACTGGCGGATTCCTGGAAGCCCGCGTACATGGTCAACTTCGCCGCGCAGAGCGAGGTCGCGCCCAGCTGGGAGCATCCCGACCACTGGTTCGAGACGAACGTGGTGGCGCTCTCGCGACTTTTGAACGCGCTGAAGGGGCGGGACTACCTCCGGCGCTACGTCCACATCTCGTCGCCAGAGGTGTACGGATCCTGCGAGGGCGTGATCACCGAATCGGCCCCGCTGAACCCGAGCACCCCCTACGCGGCCTCGAAGGCGGCGGCGGACCTCTTCCTCTTCACGCTGGTCAAGAACTTCAATTTTCCCCTGGTCGTGATCCGTTCGACGAACGTGTACGGGGCGCATCAGCAGCTGTTCAAGATCATTCCGCGCTCGGCCATCTATCTGAAACTTGGGAAGACCATCCAGCTCCACGGAGGCGGTAACGCCGTCAAGTCCTACATCCACATCCGGGACATCTCCCGGGGGGAGCTGGCGGCCCTGGAGAAGGGGAGGGATGGGACGATCTACCACCTTTCGCCCGATCGAGGCGTGGCGGTGAAGGAGGTCGTGCGGCAGATCTGCGGACTCCTCGGGCGCGACTTCGCGGCTTCGATTGCGGTGGTCGGAGAGAGACTGGGACAGGACGCGGCCTACGTGATCGACTCGACGCGGGCCCGGACCGAATTGGGGTGGAACCCGGGAGTGGGCCTGGAAGCAGGATTGGCGGAGGTGGTCCGCTGGGTGGAGGCGAACTGGGACGACCTCCGGCGACAGCCGCAGGAATACATCCATCAGCCCTGAGGTGCGATTGGCCATGACATCCTCGACGGCCCCGGGAAAGAACGTGTTTCTTCTGGGGGCGACGGCCGACATCGGCCGGGCCCTTTCGGAACGGTTTGTCCGGGACGGATTCGACGTCGTCGGGACCGGCCGCAAGGCGGGCGACGCGGCAGGGGGGGGCCTGCCATGGATACCCTGCGACGTGGGGGACGGCGGGAGCGTGACGCGTGCGGTGCAGGCTTATGCGGCGCTCTCACGGCCCTGGGACGTGTTCGTCTCCTGCGTCGGGATGATGGAGCCGATCGGCCCGTTTTTCGAGACCGATTTCACGGCGTGGGAGCGGTCGGTGGCTGTAAACTCGACGGGTCAGCTCCGGGTGCTGCACGGGCTCTACCCGCACCGCCGGCAGGGGCAAGGGTGCCACGTGGCGTTCCTCGCGGGGGGCGGAACGAACGGGCCCTTCACGAACTACTCGGCCTATTGCGGTTCGAAGATCCTCCTCATCAAGATGTGCGAACTTCTGGACGACGAGGCCCCGGACCTGAACGCTTTCATCCTGGGCCCCGGCTGGGTCCGGACGCGGATCCACTCGCAGACCCTCGACCGTCCGGAGGCGGCGGGAAAGAACTTCGAACGGACCTCGGAGTTTCTGCAGAGCAGCAGCGGGGGCACCTCCATGGACGATATCTATGGCTGTATCCGCTGGTGCATGTCGCAGGGCAGGGAAGTCGTGGGAGGTCGGAACCTTTCGGTCGTGCATGACGCCTGGCGGGGCGGGGGAGCTGCCCTCGCCTCGCAGTTGCGGAACAATCGGGACTCCTTCAAGCTGAGAAGGTCCGGGAACCCGACGTAGCCCAAGGAACGGAGGTATGCCTCATGGCCGCCGGCAGTCCTGAGAAGCCCGCGCGGGAGCTCTATCACCAGGGCACCGACCACCAGTCCGCGACCGAAGAGCTCAGTCTCGGGCCGTGGACATCCTTCAGCCTGAAGACCGACCCGAAGCACATGTGCTTCGTGCTCTCCCGGTACAAGTTCTGCTCGAAGATGCTCCAGGGCAAAAAGACGGTCATGGAGGTCGGCTCCGGGGACGGATTCGGGCTCCCGCTCCTGGCGCAGGGGATGGAGCACGTCTACGCGGTGGACTGGGACGAGAACCTGCTGAAGGGGAACGCCCGGCGTCTCGCCCATCTCAAGAACGTCTCGTACCATCATCTTGACGTGAACGCGACCGCCCCGGCCTTCAAGGTCGATGCCGTGGTCATGGTCGACGTCCTGGAGCACCTGGAGGCGTCCCGCGA
>JAHFOZ010000325.1:0-649 GCA_023261405.1 Planctomycetota bacterium | reverse complement strand
TGGTGCGCAGCCTCAAGCCGGACGGCATCATGATCAACGGGACTCCGAACATCACGGCGTCGGCCTACGCGTCGCCCCAGAGCCAGGTCCAGCACATCAACCTGAAGAGCACGCAGACGCTGCGGGAGCTCATGGACCGGTACTTCCAGAATGTCTTCATGTTCGGCATGAACGATGAGGTGCTGCATACCGGGTATGGGGCGATGTGCCATTACCTCTGGGCCGTGGGGGCCGGGGTCCGGCCGGAGGGGAGTCGCGCTTGATCAAGCTGTCGGACTTCGTCGCTCGATTCCTCGCGAAGCAGGGCATCCGCCACGTCTTCGCGATTTCGGGCGGTGCTTCGCTCCATTTGATCCATTCCCTCGCCGACACTCCGGGCACGGGATTCATCTGTCCCCAGCATGAGCAGGCCGGCGCGATGGCGGCGGACGCCTATGCGCGGGTGACCGGGAGGCTCGGGGCCGCCCTCACCACCAGCGGACCCGGGGCGACGAACCTGATGACGGGGGTCTGCAGCTCGTATTACGACTCGGTCCCGGTGCTCTACATCACGGGTCAGGTGTCCTCCTTCCGCCTGAAGGGTGAGACCGGCGTCCGTCAGATGGGATTTCAGGAAACCGACGTCATCGGGATGTTCAGGCCGGTGACC
>JAHFOZ010000324.1 GCA_023261405.1 Planctomycetota bacterium | reverse complement strand
TCCGGCTTTTTCCGCTGGGCCCACCGCACGCAGCGGATCGAGGGATTTCCGCGCGGGCTCTTCTTCGCCTGGCTCAAGAAGGAAAAGCCCGGCCAGATCGAGGAGATTTACGGGATGGGCGCCGAGGTGGGCAGCCCCCGCGTGGACGCCTTTGTGAAGCTCTACCACGAGTTCCGCGAGGTGGCGCTTGGCCGCCTGGACAAGCACGTCTCGGCCCATCGCTGTTTCCCGCCCGACGAAATCTCCATCCTCCGCGAGCGTTCCAGCGAGTTCTGGCCTCGCTTCCAGGAACTCCAGCACCTCTGCCAGGCGAAGCGTCCCACCGGCGCCAAGGAGATCCGCCAGGAAGCGCCCCGCAGGAAATAGGCTCCCCGCCGCTTCCGCGTATAATGAGCGGCGGAGGTGTCCCCCATGGCGACGTGTTGCTTTCCGCCTACGGCGTGCTCGAGGGGCGGAGAAAGTCGTGAGGGCGGTCCTTGAGATGGCCTGGTTCCCTCGCCCTCCTCGCGCTCGTCGCCTGCGGAAAAGCACCCGCGATGCGCGCCGCCCCCGGCACGCGGATCGCTTATGTCCGTGAGGCGGAGGGGATCAACTCCGAGATCCGGGTGATGGAGGCCGATGGCTCGGCCGCCCGGACCGTGCCCAGTCCCCCCGGAGTGCATGAGACGCCGGCCTGGCTCCCCGACGGCGCCACCCTCGGGTTCTGCTGCGACCGGGACGGCCTGAAGGCGTTGATCCTCTGGAACGGCCAGTTCACCCGGCTGGCGGCGGCCCGGGAATTCCTGGACCGTCAGCCCTGCTGGTCGGCCGATGGCCGGCGGATCTTCTTCTCGTCCAACCGCGACGGCGACTGGGAGATCTACACCATGACCGCGGCCGGGACCCGGGCCGAGCGGCTCACCGAAAGCCCGGGCGTCGACGAGGCGCCCGCCTGCTCCCCCGTGGACGACCGCATCGCCTTCGTCTCGGAACGGGATGGCGCGCGTGACCTCTACGTGATGGGTCCCGACGGGAAGTCCGTGACCCGCCTGACCCAGGACCGGGCCTGGGACGGCCGTCCCGCCTGGTCTCCCGACGGGAAGAGGATCGCCTGGCCCTCCGAGCGGGAGGGGGAGCCGGCCGTCTTCATCACGGATGCGGACGGCAAGAACGCTCAGCGGCTGACGCCGGCGGGCGAGGAGGCGGAGGACCCGGCCTGGTCGCCGGACGGGAAGCGGATCGTCTTCACGAGCGGCCGTGACGGGTTCCGCGAGCTCTACGCGATGGATGCGGACGGGAAGAACGTGACCCGCCTGACCTGGGAGCGGGGCCAGCTCCACTCGCCGGCGTGGTCGAGGTCGCGGGGGCCATGATCGTCCGCGTGGCCACATCCAACCCGATGAAGGTCGCGGCGACACGGAAGGCGTTCGAGAGGTACTTCAAGCGCGTGCGGGTGGCGGGGGTGGAGGTGCCCTCGGCGGTGTCGCCGCAGCCGCTGTCCTTCGGCGAGATCGTGCGCGGGGCGCGCGAGCGGGCGCGGCGCGCCTTCCGGGACTGCGACTTCGCGGTGGGCATCGAGGCGGGCCTCTTCCGGGTGGCGTCCGCGGCGCCCAACCCCTTCCAGGTGACGATGGCCTGCGTGTTCGACGGCACGCGCGAGGCCCTGGGGGCGGGGCCCTTCTACGAGGTGCCCCGGCGGCTCGTTCGGGAGATCGTTAAGGCGGACATGGGAACGGTGGGGGAGGTCACAAGGGGAAAGGTGACCCGCGAACAGGTGACCCGGGATGCCGTCCTGATGGCGCTGGCGCCGTTCGTCTCAGGGCCGCTGTACCTGTGAGGCCAGCTTGGCCCGGATGAACTCCGGGATCAGGGAGGGGTCCCAGCCCATGTCGCGCATCAGCCCCGGCGTGTGTCCGGGATCGATCGGCGGGGCGAGCATCACCTTCTTCAGGAACTCGGCCCCGTAACGCTTCTGGGTCAGTTCCACGAAGTGCCGCCGGGCGCCCTGCCTCCAGAAGGGGGTCGCGTCGGACGGGTGGAGCGGGGCCGCGAGCCGGGCCAGGATGTCGATGGCCCGGTGAGTGAACTCCTCCTGCATGTTCTCGCGCCCGTATTGCTCGGCCCGTTCCGCCAGGCGCCAGAGGATCTGCCATTGGAGCTCCGGGCAGCCCACGGTGCGGGCGATCTCGTAGGCGGCCGTGAGCTGGAGGTCGGCGGGAGAGACCTCCTCGAGCTGGCTCCGGAGGTAGAGGCTCCAGGCCAGGAGGCGCGGCTCGCCCAGCCAGTGGACGATGGCGCTCCCGCGGGTGAGGGCGGTCGCGGCGTCCTTGCGCTGTCCGGCCTCGAGTGCCGTCTCGGCCGTCTCCAGCAGGATCGCCGCTCGAGTCTCCTCCGAGGCGGCGGTGGGGAGCGTCTGGGCGGCGCTGCGGAGCAGGTCGAGGGCCTCGTCGTAGCGCCGGGCGCACTTGCAGGCCACGGCGAGGCCGAATTGGGCCTGTGCGAGGACGGCAGGGCCACCGAGTTCCTTTGCGAGTTCCATCCCGTGCCCGGCGTGGACGATGGCCTCGTTGGTGCGGCCGATGAACCGGCAGGCCTTGACGACGAAGAGGGTCCAAGTGAACTGGTCGGGCTTCCTCCCCTCAGCTTGGGCGCGCGACTGTTCGTCGAGTGCCGACCGGAGCAACTCGCTGTATCGGCCGGAAATCTGCAGTTTGAGGGCCTCGTCGGGCGTCATGTCCCCAGGAGTATAGCAGATGGCGGCGCGGAATCAGTTGCACCCGTGAAGAGACGGGCCTAGAATGAATGGAATGAGAGCCGTCCTCCTGGCCGCCGTTGCCCTTCCGGGCCTCGGCGGCTGCTTCATGTGGGAGCCCCACTATCGCAACGTGGGCGCCGCCCCGCACGACTGGGTCCTCCCGGGCCCGGAGACGGAGGAGAAGGTGTTCGGCCCCATCCCCGTCGATGAATTGAAAGATTTCGTCCGCGAGAAGGAATCCGAAGGCTGGGAAGTGATCGGCTGCGAGCTGGCGAGCCTGCCGGAAGACGTGATGGTCGACACCACGGAGCTCGACCGTCCGTCCAGGCCCGGGCGGGCGGCGATCCGGCAGGAGTACACCCTGCCGGACGGGAGGAAGTCGAAGGTCGAGGCCTGGAGGCTGTCCCAGGACGCCCGGCTCTTCGACATCCCAAAGACGATGGATGACCGGGTGGATCCGCCGCAGAAGGGATCCATTCCCCCGTACCTGTCGGTGGGAGTGCAGCCGCACCGGCAGAAGTACCTGATCATCTTCAGGCGCTGGCTCTAGGATCCCAACCCTCGCGCGAAGTCGCGCGCATGGTTTCACGGCACAAGACCCGGGAAGTCCGCTGCGGAAAGCTCGTCATCGGCGGATCGAACCCCATCTGGGTCCAGTCCCTCACCACGACCAAGACCTCCGACCTCGAGCCCACGAAGGCGGAAATCCGCCGCATGCTCGATGCGGATTGCGAGATCGTCCGCGTCGCCGTCTTCGACCTGGCGGACGCGCAGGCGCTGGGCGCGGTGAAGGCATTCCTGGGGGACGTGCCCCTGGTGGCCGACATCCACTTCAACCACAAGTTCGCCCTCGAGGCCCTCGAGCAGGGAGTGGACAAGGTCCGGCTCAACCCGGGCAACGTGGGCGGACTCGCGGGACGCTTCGACGACGTGGGCCGCGAGCGCGTGAAGATCGTGGCGGAGGCCGCCAGGAAGAAGGGCGTCTGCATGCGCGTGGGCGTCAACTCCGGAAGCGTGGAGAAGGACCTCCTGGAGAAGCATGGATGGGCCACCGCCGACGCCATCGTGGAGAGCGCGCTCCGCCATTGCGAGTGGCTCGAGGCGTGCGGGTTCCGCGACACGGTCGTCTCGCTCAAGTCCACGAACATGGAGTACGTGATCGACGCCTACCTCCGGTTCGCGAAGAAGACCGATTACCCGCTGCACGTGGGCGTCACGGAGGCGGGCCTGCCGGGCTACGGGACCATCAAGAGCGCGATCGGGATCGGGAAGATCCTGCTCGAGGGGGTGGGGGACACGGTGCGCGTCTCGCTCACGGGCGACAAGGCGCTCGAGATGGTGGCGGGCTTCGACATCCTCAAGGCCACCGGGCGGCGGGTGCGGGAACCGGAGATCGTGGCCTGCCCCGCCTGCGGACGGATCGCCATCGACCTGGAGAAGATCGTGAAGGAGGTCGAGGCGAGGATCCGCGACGTCCGGGTGCCGATGAAGATCTCCATCCTGGGCTGCGCCGTGAACGGCCCCGGCGAGGCGGCCGAGGCGGACATCGGGGTGGCGGGGGAGAGGGGGCAGGGGATGATCTTCAAGAAGGGACAGCTCCTTCGCCGGGTGAAGGAGGGGGAGATGGTGGACGAACTCGAGAAGGAGATCCGGAAACTCGCCGGTGAGATGGCATCGCAGGGGGCCGCGGAGTCGGGCGAGGTCCGGGTGGTACGGAAGCCATGAACTACACCAGCATCCGGTACGGCAAGATGCGCATGGTCGCGCGCTTCAAGACGGAGCGCGAGGACCTCCGGCGCGGCGACCGCTGCCTCATCCGCACGGACCGCGGCAAGGAAGTGGGCGAGGTCCTCACGGCCGTGCAGCCGCTCCCGGAGGCGATCCCCCCGGAGAGTCTGTGGGATGTGATGCGTCGCGCGAGCCCCGAGGACCTGGTGCAGGCGGAGCGCCTCGAGAAGGAGAGCGTTCCCCGGGCGCGCCAGCAGGCGCGGGAGATCATCAAGAAGCTCAACATCCAGATGAAGCTCACGGAAGTGGACTACATCATGGGCGGGGAGCGCATCATCTTCTATTTCACAAGCCCGACGCGGGTGGACTTCCGCGAACTGGTTCGACATCTTGCGCACGAGTTCCGGACGCGCATCGAGCTCAAGCAGGTGGGGTCGCGCGACGAGGCGCGCCTGGTGGGCGACATCGGCCACTGCGGCCTGACGCTGTGCTGCCGCGGGCACCTGAAGGAACTCGGCGGCTTCACGATGGACATGGCCAAGATCCAGAAACACACGGCGGACCCGTCCAAGATCACCGGGCGCTGCGGGAAGCTGCTCTGCTGCCTCCGCTACGAGTACTCCACGTACACCGAGGCGCGCGACGTGCTGCCCGGCCGCGGGAAGCGGATCACGGCGAAGACCGGCCAGGAGGGGTTCGTCGTGGACCAGAACAGCCTGCTTCGCGAGGTCACCATCGAGGTGGAGGGGGGCGATCGGGTCATCGTGAAGCTCGAGGAGATCGCCGGGGCCGCGCCCACCGTGGCGGGGTGCTCCGGGTGCTCGACGCCTGCGGCCTCCGTCGCGCCGGCGCCCCCGCCGGCGGTCGTCGCCGCGCCGCCGCTTGCCGGTGGGCCTGCTCCCGTGACTGCGGGTCCTCCCCCGGTGCCCGTGCCGGCGGTGAAGGCCATGTGGATGAGCCTCGGCAGGGTCTCCGATTTCCCGGCGGGGTCGGGTAAGGTCGAGGAGACGGGCGGTCCCCGGGTCGCCGTCTTCAACGTGGAGGGGAAGGTCCACGTGATCGGGAACGACTGCCCGCACCAGGGCGGCCCCCTGGGGGAAGGCCAGGTCGAGGGGACGGTGGTCACCTGCCCGCTCCACCAGTGGAAATTCGATTTTGCGGCGGGGACCTGTCTTTCGGTCCCGGGCTCGATCCCCAGGAAATATGAGACCGTGACGATGGGGGACGACGTCTACATCAAGGTTTGACGCATCGCGGCGTCAGTGATAAGGTAGGGCTTATGAGCCTCATTGAAGGGAAGTTCGGCAGGAACATCGTGATCACGTCGGTCGACGCCGTGGCCAACTGGGCCCGGGCGTCGAGCCTGTGGCCGATGCTCTTCGGCATCGCCTGATGCGCCATCGAGATGATGGCGACGGCTGCGTCGCGATATGACTGGGACCGGCTGGGCGTGATCCCTCGCGCCTCGCCGCGGCAGAGCGATCTCATGATCGTCGCCGGCACGGTGAACGCGAAGATGGCGCTGGTCGTGAAGAAGCTCTACGAGCAGATGGCCGAGCCGAGGTACGTGCTGGCGATGGGCGTCTGCGTTGTGGGCGGGGGACCCTATTACAAGTGGGGCTACTCGGTGGTGAAGGGCGTGGACAAGGTCGTCCCGGTGGACATCTATGTCCCCGGCTGCCCGCCGC
>JAHFOZ010000323.1:4251-6163 GCA_023261405.1 Planctomycetota bacterium | reverse complement strand
GGCTTCCGGACGCGCACGTGGAGGCTCCCACGCCCATCTCCGTGATCCTGGCGGGCGTGCTCCTGAAGATGGGCACCTACGGCCTCATGCGGATCAGCTACCCCGTCCTCCCGGAGGCGGCCGCCTGGTTCGCCCCGCTCATGATGGTGCTCGGGACCATCAACATCGTCTACGGGTCGATGTGCGCGATGGCGCAGATCCGCGGCGTGCCCCGCGTGAACGCGCAGACGGGAGAGCGCGCCGTGGAGCGCGACTTCAAGAAGCTCATCGCCTACTCGTCGGTGGCGCACATGGGCTTCTGCATGATCGGGCTGGCGGCCGCGACGCCCGCCGGCCTCACGGGCTGCCTCTTCCAGATGTGGAACCACGGCTGCATCACGGGCATGCTCTTCCTCCTCGTGGGCGTGATCTACGACCGCGCCCACCACCGGAACATCGACGGCTTCGGCGGCCTCTGGCAGGTGATGCCGCACTACGGCTCCGTGACGGCGCTCGCCTTCATGGCGTCGCTCGGGCTGCCCGGGCTCTCCGGGTTCGTGAGCGAGATCCTTTGCTTCGCCGGGGCGTTCCAGGGCGGCAATGCCTCGGTGCCCTTCATCCTCGGAAACCCCGCCCATCCTCTCGCGGAGGTCTCCAGCTCGGTTTTCTTCAAGGTGCTCACGGGCGTCTCGGTCCTGGGCGTAGTGCTCGGGGCGGGGTATTTCCTGTGGAGCTACCAGAAGGTCTTCCAGGGGCCGCTCAACCCGAAGTACCAGGGCCTCGAAGACATGAATTTCCGGGAGAAGATCTGCGTGTGGCCGCTGGCCATCATCGTGGTCCTCCTGGGCGTCTACCCGGCGCCGTACCTCGATCTCGTGACGCGCTCGATCAACACCCTGACCGAGCAGGTCGGCATGCCGTGGGTCAAGTAGGGCGGACATGAACAAGGACCAGCTCCTCGAGAGCCTGTCCTGGGTGGCCCCCGAGGTCATCCTGACGGGCTTCATCATGCTCGTCATCCTCGTGGACCTCGTGCCGAAGTTGCGGCGCGGGACCCCGTGGCTGGTCGCCCTGTCCGGGCTGGCGCTCGCGGGGTTCATGGCCTGGCTCTACTTCCGGGGGGACGGGGAGCTCCCGTCGTTCCTCGGGCGGAAGGACCATCCCACCAGGGCCCCTCTTTCCGTCTTCCAGGGGGCCTACGCGGTGGACGGGTTCGCGTTCTTCCTGAAGATCACGTTCGCGGGCGCGGCGTTCCTGGTCGCGCTCTTCTCCATCCCGGCGCTTCGCGGGTGGAAGACGGGCCGGGGCGAGTACCTCGCGCTCCTTCTTGCCTGCACGCTCGGGATGACGCTCATGGCGAGCGCGAACGACCTCCTGATGATGTACCTCGCGCTGGAGTTCGTGAGCATCACGAGCTACATCCTGGCGGGCATGCTCCGGAAGAACCGGAAGAGCGCCGAGGCGTCGCTGAAGTACATCATCTACGGCGCGGCGGCGAGCGGCTTCATGATCTACGGGATGTCCTTCCTCTACGGGCTCACCGGCACTCTCGAGGTCTCCGCGCTGGGGAGGGCCCTCGCGGACCAGGCCGCCGCCCACCAGCTCCCCGCGACGATGTCGCTCATCACGAGCGTGCTCATCATGGCGGGCTTTGCGTACAAGATCGCCGCCGTCCCCTTCCACATGTGGTGCCCCGACGTCTACGAGGGCGCGCCCACGCCGGTGACGGCGTTCTTCAGCGTGGGGCCCAAGGCGGCGGGCTTCGCGATGCTCATCCGCTTCCTCTACAACGTGTTCCCGGACGAGGGCGTGCCGGGGGCGTTCCCCTGGAAGCTGGTGATCGCGCTGCTGGCGGTCCTGACGATGGCGGTGGGGAACCTGGGCGCGGTGCACCAGCAGAACCTCAAGCGCCTCCTGGCCTACTCGTCGATCG
>JAHFOZ010000323.1:0-4241 GCA_023261405.1 Planctomycetota bacterium | reverse complement strand
TGGCGTTCGTCTCGTTCACCGAGGCGGCGCGCGCCGCCGTGCTCGCCTATCTCTTCGTCTACGTGATCATGAACCTCGGGGCCTTCCTCGTGGTGCTCATCCTGGAACAGAAGTACGGCGTGGAGACGGTGGACGGCTGCCGCGGGCTCGGCTGGCGGGCGCCGTACCTCGGCGTCCTCATGACGGTGTTCATGGTCGCGCTCACGGGGCTGCCGCCCACGGCCGGGTTCACGGGCAAGCTGCTCCTCTTCGCCGCCGTGATCGAGACGAAATCCGCGCTCGGCATCTCCCTCGTCGCGGTGGCGGTGCTCTTCTCGGTGGTCTCGCTCTATTACTACGCGAGGATCGTGGCGGCCCTGTATCTGGCCAAGCCTCGCGAGGGCGACGCCTCCGAGCCCGTCCCCGCCGGAGGCCTCTACTCCTCGGTGGTCGGGCTCCTGGGAGCCGGCACCCTCTGGTTCGGCATCTTCTGGGGCCCCCTCCAGGCGATGACCGCCGACGCCGCCCGGAACTTCCTCAAGTAGTCCTTCCGCCCCCGGGAACGCAGCGCGCCCGGGCTCGTCATAATAATGAACATGTTCAGTGATCCGGTGGCGGTCGTGGGCGGCACGGGCTTCCTGGGGCGGCACGTGATGGCCGCCCTGGGAGCGGGGGCCCGGGCGCTCTCGAGGCGCACCGGATTCGACCTCCTCCATCCCGACCCCGCGGCGCTGTGGGGCTGCTCGGCGGTGGTCAACCTCGCCGGGATCAAGCGCGAGGTGGGGACGCAGACCTTCCGCGCCGTCCACGTCGAGGCGGTGGAGCGGCTCGTCGCCGCGATGAAGGAGGCGGGCGTCCGTCGTCTCGTGCACGTGAGCGTCGTGGTCGCGCGGGCGGCGCCGGGGCTTCCGTACCACCACACGAAGTGGGAGGGGGAGGAGATCGTCCGGAAGAGCGGCCTGGAGTGGACGATCCTGCGCCCGGGCGTGATCTACGGCGAGGGGGACGACCTCCTCGCGCACCTGTCGCTCATGATCCGCGCGGCGCCCGTCTTCCCGATCGTGAACGACGGGTCGGCGCCCGTGATGCCGGTGGACGCGAAGGACGTGGCGGCGGCGGTGGCGGCGGCCCTGCGGACGCTCGCGAGCGCGGGGAAGACCTACGACGTGGTGGGGCCCGAGCGGCTGAGGCTGCGCGACGTGGTCTCGCGCGTCGCCGAGGCCGAGGGGCTGCCGGTCTCCATCTGGCCGACGCCGGCGGCGCTCATGCGGTTCCCGGTCCGGCTGATGGAAGCCACGATGCGGCAGCCACTCTCGACCCGAGCGCAGCTGGCCATGCTCGTCGAGGGCCTTGCGGGCGACCCGGGACCCGCGCGGAAAGATCTGGGCCTGGAGCCCGCGCCCTTCAGCGTGGAGCGGGTCCGCCCGCTCGTGGAGAAAATCAGCCGCCGCCCGCCCTTCGATTTCCGTCTCTGGAGCGCCCCGCGGCCCGAGCGGAAGATCCCGGCCGGCCCCTTCCTGGCGTTCCTGGCGGCCTCGGTCGCGGCCCTGTCGGCGGTCTTCGGGCTGATGGCGGACCAGTGGCTCGGCATGACGATCGCGATGGCCGCTTCGCTGGCGGCGGCGTGCGGGTTCCGCGCGGCGCGCTCAAGGATCCACCCGACGATCCTGCGCGTCGTCCTGGGGCTCGCGGCCGGCGCCATCCTTTACGGGGCCACCCGGGTCGTCACCGCGCTCCTGCCGGCGCTCTGGCCCGCGTGGGGCCCGTGGAGGGACCAGCTCTACGCCTGGCGGGGAGGGCATGGCATCGGCTTCCTCCTCCCGACGCTGGTCCTCATCGTCCTGGCGGAGGAGGTCGTGTGGCGCGGGGTGGTGACGCGGTTTGCGCTGGAGCGATGGGGGAGGCCGCTTGGGCTCCTGGCCGGCGCGCTGATCTACGCGGCCGCGCATGCGGGCACGGGGAACCCGCTCCTCCTGGCCGCCGCGCTCGGATGCGGCCTCTTCTGGGGCTGGCTCTACGCCGCGACGGATGACCTCACGGCACCGGTGCTCAGCCACCTGGCGTGGGACCTGATGGTCCTTTTCGTCGCTCCCCTCCATCCCGCGGTGTAGAATCGGCCGCGGGATGAGCGTCGACCCGCACGGCGAGTACGCGCGCCGCCTCGAAGACCGGAAGACCGTGGCCGATGTCATCCGTCGCCAGGACGGGAAGGTCGGGACCGCCGGGCTGTGGTCGGTCACGCTCCTCCTGGTCGCCGGGGTGGCGTGGCTGATGGGATGGGTCCACCTGCCTTGGCCGGCGCTTGCCCTCCTGTCGGCGGCGGTCTTCTGGGCCATCCACGTCCGCTACGAAAACCGGCTCCGGCCGCTCGATTCGGCGATCAGGTTCTACGACCGTGCGCTGGCGCGCGTCGACGACCGCTGGGCGGGCCACGGGCGGGAGGGGAAGGAGCACGAGGACCCGGCCCATCCCTACGCCACGGACCTGGATCTCTTCGGGAAGGGCTCGATCTTCGAGCTGCTCTGCACGACGCAGACGCGGGCGGGCGAGAAGACGCTGGCGGGCTGGCTCCTCGCGCCGGCGGCCCCGGGGGAGATTCGCTCGCGGCAGGAGGCGGTGAAGGAACTGCGCGACCGGCTGGACCTCCGGGAGGAGCTTGTCCTCCTGGCGGGGGACCTCGAAGCGCGCGTGAAGCCGGAGGAGCTGGCCGGGTGGGCGGCGGCGCCCAGGGTCCTCACGGAGGGGGCCCTGCGCGGCGCGGCGGTGGCGCTGGCGGTCCTGAACGTCGCCGCGCTGGCGGCGGGCTTCTTCACCAATTTCATTCCCTTCGCCTGCACGCTCTTCCTGGTCATGACGTTCGCGCGGTTCACGCGGCTGCGGGTGGGACAGGTCACGGAGCTGGCCGAGACGGCGGAGCGTGACCTGGACCTGCTGGCGCGGGTCCTCGCGCGCCTGGAGCGCGAGCCGGTCTCGGGGGCTCGGCTCAAGACGCTGGCGCGGAAGGTGCAGCTCCTGCAGTCGGTGAAGAACGAGCTCGTTTCGGCGCTCGCGGGCCTCGTGCTCTGGCGGGTGCACGTGGCCTTCGCGCTGGAATCCTGGAAGGAGCGCCACAGCCGTGAGATCCCGGGCTGGCTTGCGGCGGTGGGGGAGATGGAGGCGTTGCTCGCGCTGGCGGGCTACGCCTACGAGCGGCCGGCGGACCCCTTCCCCGAGATCGTCGAGGGCGCCACGGTCTACGAGGCCGAGCAGGTGGGCCACCCGCTCCTGCCCGCGGAGTCCTGCGTGCGGAACGACGTGCACCTGGGCGCCTCGCCGCGGATCCTCATCGTGAGCGGCTCGAACATGTCCGGGAAGAGCACGCTGCTCCGGACGGTGGGGGCGAACGCGGTGCTGGCCTTCGCGGGGGCGCCGGTGCGGGCGAAGTCCCTGCGGCTCTCGCCCCTCTCGATCGGCGCCACGATCCGCGTGCAGGATTCGCTGCAGGCGGGCACCTCGCGGTTCTACGCCGAGATCAGCCGCCTGCGGCAGGTGATGGACCTGGGCGCGGGGCCCAGGCCGCTGCTCTTCCTGCTGGAGGAGATCCTCCACGGGACGAACTCGCACGACCGGGCGATCGGCGCGGACCTCGTGCTGCGCGGCCTGCTCGAGAAGGACTCGATCGGCCTGGTGACCACGCACGACCTGGCGCTCACCGTCTCCGCCGGGAAGCTGGACGGCCGCGCGGCGAACGTCCATTTCGAGGACCAGATCGAGAACGGCAAGCTGGCCTTCGACTACAAGCTCCGTCCCGGCGTGACCACGAAGTCGAACGCCCTCCAGCTCATGCGCTCGGTAGGCCTCCCGGTCTGAGGTTGCCGTGCGGCAGGTCCTCCAGGAAGCCCCGAACAAGCGCTGCTCAAGAAGGCGTTGTCGCTGGCACGCACCTGGAAGTAAGATGGCCGCCTGATCACGGAAAGGGTTTCATGGGACGCGCCGGGGTCCGGTGAAAATGGACGGAGACGCGACTGTCCTCAGCCGCCGCGATTTCCTCGGCCGCACCGCCACGGGCTTCGGCGGCATCGCGCTGGCCTCGCTGCTGTCGCAGGAGCGCCTCCTGGCTGCGCCGACTCGCATCCCCAGGGCCACGCGGGTCATCCAGCTCTTCATGAACGGCGGCGCGAGCCAGTGCGATTTGTTCGACTATAAGCCGGCCCTCGTCGCCCGGCACGGCCAGCCCTTCGATCCCGGCGCCGGCCAGCGCGTCGAGGCCAGCGTCAGCGTCC
>JAHFOZ010000322.1 GCA_023261405.1 Planctomycetota bacterium | reverse complement strand
TTCAAGTCGCGCTCCACGAAGCGCTCGCCCGTCTGCGCGTTCACGCGCGGGACGCCGCGGATCTGCGCCATCGCGCAGAGCGACCCGTAGATGACGTTCCAGGCCCCCAGCGCCATCATCCAGGGCGCGAACCAGAGCGCCGCCTGCGGCAGCAGCGGGTAGCTGATCCGCAGCAGGCCGTAGGTGCCCATCTTCAGGAGCACGCCGGCCAGGATCACCGAGATCGGCGTGGGCGCCTCGACGTGCGCGTCCGGCAGCCAGGTATGGAACGGGAAGACCGGTACCTTGATCGCGAAGCCGACGTAGAGGGCCAGGAACGCGGCCCTCCACCAGCCGCCGGTGAAGAGCTCCTTTCCCTGCCCCGCCAGGACCGTGAGGTCGAACGTGTGGGGCTTCGACGTGAAGTACATCGCGAGCATCACCACCAGCATGAGGACGCTGCCGGCCAGGGTATAGAGGAAGAACTTGATGGCCGCGTACTCGCGCCTCGGCCCGCCCCAGATGCCGATCAGGAAGTACATCGGCAGGAGCATGAGCTCCCAGAAGACGTAGAAAAGGAAGAAGTCGAGCGACTCGAAGACGCCCATCATCCCCGCCTCGAGGAGCAGGAAGAGCGCGAAGTAGCCCTTCACGCCGCGGTTCTCGTGCCAGTGATCCATGCCCCAGGAGGCGATCACGCAGATGAACGAGAGCAGCCCCGTGAGAAGCACCATGGTCACCGAGATGCCGTCCACGGCCAGGTAGTACTGGATGTTGAAGGTCTGGATCCAGGGGGCCCGTTCCACGCAACTCCAGTCCCAGACCTTGTTCGCCCCGAGGTCCTTGCCGTACTGGTTCACCACCATGGCGGACGCGACGAAGGCGATGAAGGAGGCCGTGAGCGCGACCCACTTCACCGCCGCGGTGGACTTCTTCGGAAGGAAGAGAATGAGGAGCGCCCCCGCGATCGGCGCGAAGATCGTGATCGAGAGGAGGTGCTGCTCGATCCAGGATTTGTCAGCCATCGCTAACCCCCAAAGAACCTCTGCAGGCCGCCCTGGATCTTGTCCCAGGTGAGGACGATGCAGAAGAAGCAGATCACGAAAAGCCCGCCCACGAGGGCGAACGTCAGGTACTCCTTGATGTTCCCGGTCTGGAGGCGGCGGACCTTCCGGCCCGCGGCCTGCGTGGCCTCGGCGGCGGCGTTCACGGCGGCGTCCACCACCTCGTTGTCAAAATAGCCGGCCCCCCTGGAGAACGTGGCGCTCACCCGCCCGGCGGCGTTCACGGCGCCGTCGATCACTTCGTTGTCGAAGCGGCCCATGCCCTCGTTCAGATCGAGGAGGCGGTTCACGACGTGGCGCTGGTAGATCTCGTCCACGTAGTACTTGTTGAGCACCGTGTCGTAGAGCCCCGGGTTTCTCGCCGCGTACTCCTGCGCGGGGACGCCCGCCTTCTTCAGATAGATCACCACCGCCCCGAGGATGCCCGCCACCGCCACGGCAATCGAGACCAGCATGAGGACGTACTCCAGAGGGTTGTGATGCGGCGCCTCGCCGTGCTTCGCGACCTCGTGGACGCTCCCCACCACGGGCTCCAGCCAATGGCCGAAGGCGTCGTCGCCGCCCAGCGCCGGCGGGACCGCCAGGAGACCCACGACGATCGATCCGGCCGCCAGGACGAAGAGCGGGATGAGCATCGACGCCGGCGACTCGTGCGGCTCGCCCGCGTGATGGCCTCCGTGCCCGTGCCCGCCGCCGCCATGGCCGTGGCCCGCATCGTCGGGGTGGGCGTCGTGGGCCCCGTGCGCCGGATCGGCGTGGCCGGCGTGCGGGTCGTGCGCGTCGTGCGGATCCCCGGCCGCGTGGTCCTTGACCCGGTCGCCGATCTTCCCCAGATCCAGGAGCGAGTCATCCTCCGGGAGGTGGCCCGAGTCGGGCTCCACCGGCGGGGGCGGGGCGGAGGCGTTGCCGTAACCCTTCACCCGGTCGCCGATGTTCCCCATGTCCAGGAGCGAGGCGTCGTCCGGCAGGGCCGCCGCGGCATCCTCGTCCTCCTTCTTCTTCTTGCGCTCCTCCTCCGCCATCCAGTCGGGCAGGCCGGCGCCGCCGCCCGAGAAAGCCGAGGCCGTGGCCCACCGGGGACGGCCGAGGAAGGTCTTGATCACGAGCCGGGCCATGTAGAACGCGGTGCAGAGCGCCGAGACCGCGCCCGTGAGCCAGAGGAGCGGCCCGAACCAGCCCTTGAGCCAGGTGCCGTCGAACCGATGGGTGCTGAAGCACTGCCAGAGGATCTCGTCCTTCGAGAAGAACCCCGCGAAGGGCGGGATGCCCGCGATGGCGATGGAGGCGACGCCGAACGTGAGGGCGGTCCACCTCATCTTCTTCCAGAGGCCGCCCATCTTCCGGATGTCCTGCTCGCCGCCCATGCCATGGATCACCGAGCCCGATCCCAGGAACAGGCAGGCCTTGAAGAAAGCGTGCGTGAAGAGGTGGAAGACGCCCGCGGCGAAGGCCCCCACGCCCACGCCCATGAACATGAACCCGAGCTGCGAGACCGTGGAGTAGGCGAGCACCTTCTTGATGTCGTTCTGCGCGATGCCGATGGTCCCCGCGAAGAGCGCCGTGAGGGCGCCGACCCCGGCCACGACGGCCATCGCCGTGGGCGTGAGGACGAAGAGGAAGTTCATCCGGGCGATCATGTAGACGCCCGCCGTGACCATGGTGGCCGCGTGGATGAGGGCGGAGACGGGCGTGGGGCCCGCCATGGCGTCCGGCAGCCACGTGTAGAGCGGGATCTGCGCGCTCTTCCCGGTGGCGCCGCCGAAGAGGCAGATCCCGATGAACGTGGCCAGCCCGCCCGAGATGGCCTCCGGGTGCTTCGCGAGCGCCGCCTGGAGCGCCTGGAAGTCGACGGTCCAGATCCCCGTGGAGTTCCCCAGCGCCACGAAGAGCGTGAGGACGCCGATCGTGAACGCGAGGTCGCCCACGCGGTTCACGATGAACGCCTTCATGCCGGCGATCGCGTTCTCCTTCTTCTCATACCAGAACCCGATGAGCAGGTACGAGCAGAGGCCCACGCCCTCCCATCCCACGAACATCAGGATGAGGTTCGCCCCCATGACCAGGATGAGCATGAAGCCCGTGAAGAGGTTGAGGTAGGCGAAGTAGCGCGCGTACCGCTTCTCCTCCGCCATGTAACCGGTGGAGTAGAGGTGGATCAGGAACCCGATGTTGGTGATCACGAGGATCATCACCGACGTGAGCTGGTCCACGACCAGCCTGTGGTCGGCGATCACCGCGAGCGCGCCCCGGGTGCCCAGCCCCGGCACCCAGATCCAGCGCGCCAGCTCCGCCACCACCGGGGTGTGGGACCCCTTGACGTGGAGGAAGACGGTCCACGCGAGCACCGCGCTCACCAGCACCGTCCCGCAGGCGACGATCCCGGAGATGAATCTGGGCAGGTGCCGCCCGACGAAGACCTGGAAGAGGAAGCCGAAGACCGGGAGGAGCGGGATCAACCAGACCCCCAAGGGCGAAGGCGAACCCCCGGGCAAAGCCCCCAGCACCAAATTGACGATTGACGATTGGATCATCGGATCATTGAACCATCGATCGCGACCTTGCCGTGAGCTGCGACGCCGCGAAGATCGCCAGCAGCTCCTGAGCCTCGCGCAGAAGCGGCGCTACCCGTTCCTTCGGTGCGATCCGACAATCCTCGACCAGTTCGAGCCACAACACCGTCTCGTCCGCCTCCTCCACGACCACGCCGATCTTGGAAATGAACTCCGCCTTGGACCGGCCCCGGCATGCCGCGCGATAGTTGGCCGCGACGGAAGTCGCCGATCGCAGCACCTGTCTCCCAATCACCCGAGCTTCCTCCGTGCCGGGAAACGACCGGAAGAGCCCCACGATCGCAACGGCGAACCGCTTGGTTCTCGCTTTCAAGGCTTCCGCTTGCGCGTTCATCATCAATCGTCAATGGAGAAATCGTCAATGGTTCAATTCCATTAATCTTTCATCTGGTCTGCTTGATCGACGTCGACGCGCCCGAAGTTCTGGTAGATGCCGATGATGATGGCCAGCGCCACCGCGGCCTCCGCGGCCGCCAGCAGCACCACGAAGACCACGAACACGTTCCCGTGCACGCCGCCCGTGGGGGTGTACTGGGAGAAGGCCACGAAGTTGATGTTGGCGGCGTTCAGCACCAGCTCCACGCCCATGAGGATCGAGACGGCGTTCTTCCGCGTAAGGACCGTGTAGACGCCGCAGCAGAAGATGAACGCCGAAAGCAGGAGCATGTTCTCGAGCGGCGCGCGGGTGAAGATCATTCCTTCACCTCCTTGCGCGCCAGGAAGGCGGCCCCCACGAGCGACGCCAGGAGAAGGACCGAGACGACCTCGAACGCGAAGAGGTAGGGCCCCGCGAGCGCGAGCGCGGCGGGACGCGTGACGCCGCGGAAGACCTCGAAATCGGGCTCGATGTTGCCGTCCGAGAGCCAGTCCCCGGCAGACGCCCCCCCGGCCTTCACGAGCCGGGCCCGCCAGCGGGTCCGCTTCTCCTTGAGGTCCTTCAGCGTGGCGACCCATGCGCCCTCCCGGAGGGCGGGCGGTGCCTCGGTCGCGGCGTCCTTCCAGTCCCACTTGTCCGGGTTGAGCTCATCCTTCATCTCCGGCTGCGCCACCTGGACCTGCACGCCCACGACCCCGTCGGCGCGGAGGGGCCTCACCCCCACGACCACGCGGTCCTCGAAGGAGGCCCCGCCGCGGCGGAGACCGGTGCGCCCGTCGGCCTGGTACTGCAGGAGGACCGCCTCGTCGCCACCCGCGCGCGCCACGACCTCGTCCGATCCGCCCTTCCACTTCACCGTGAAGAGGATCACGACCACGAGGGCGAAGAGGAGGCAGAGGCAGGCGCAGAAGGCGGCCGGCCCCGGCGTGGAGTCGTTCGAGACATGGACGTCCGTGATGCGGTGCGTGAGCATGACGGCGAACATGATCAGCACCAGGATGCCGCCCACGTAGATCAGCACCTGGGCTGCGGCGATGAAGTCCGCCTTCATGAGCGCGTAGAGGGCCGCCGCGGCGAAGAGCACTGCGAGCAGCGCGAAGGCCGAGCGCACGATGTTCCGGCTCCCCGCCACCATCAAAGCCCCGCCCGCCGCGAGGATCGCGAAGACGTAGAACGCCAGGTTGGTCAGGACGTCGGAGGCGGGCACCTCAGACCCCTCCCTCTCCGCCGCCCGTAATCCACTTGAAGAACTGCGGGATCAGGGGGCCCCACTCGCGGCGCGTCTCCAGGAAGCCGATGGCGACCAGGTTGATGAAGGCGAGGGGCGTCAGCTTCTTCCAGCAGAGGTCCATGAGCTGGTCCACCCGGTAGCGCGGCAGCGTCCAGCGCAGCCAGATCATGAGGAAGATGAGGAAGAAGCACTTGGCGAAGAACCAGAAGATGCCGCCCACGAACTGCGGGAGGTCCGCGCCGACGAAGAGCGTCTCGGCGGTGGGCTGCGCCAGGAACACCGAGACGAGCACGGCCACCGACGCCCCGGCGCCCGACCCCATCATCGCGTCCCAGGTTGTCCGCCGGAGCACCCACCCGCCCAGGCCGCCGACGACCAGGCCCGCGACGAGGTACCCGTGGGCGGGCAGGCTCGGCACGGGCGGGAGCCAGCCGCCGAGGAAGAAGGTCGTGGCGATCGCCGAGACCACGAACATGTTGGCGTACTCGGCCAGGAAGAAGAAACTGAAGCGCATGCCGCTGTACTCGGTGTGGTAGCCCGCCACGAGCTCCGACTCCGCCTCGGGGATGTCGAAGGGCGTGCGGTTGGTCTCGGCCAGCGCCCCGATGTAATAGATCAGGAAGGCGATCAGGGTGAACGGGAAGTGCCGCAGGACCCCCCACGAGTAGAAGCCCCCGTACCTCTCCGGGTCTATCCCCCAGGTGAAGCCCTGGGCCTGCTGCCGGATGATCCCGTGCATGTCGAGCGTGCCGTAGATGAGCAGCATCCCCAGCAGCGTCATGCCCACCGGGACCTCGTAGGAGACGATCTGCGCGGCGGCGCGCATGGCGCCGAAGAGGGCCCACTTGGAGCCGCTCGACCAGCCCGCCATCAGGATCCCGATCACCACCGCGCTCGAGACCGACAGCAGGTAGAGGATGCCGATGTTCATGGAGGCGGGCGACCAGTTCGGC
>JAHFOZ010000321.1 GCA_023261405.1 Planctomycetota bacterium | reverse complement strand
ATCAAGAGCATGCGGTTCCCTCGGTGGACCCCCAGGATTATACCCCGGGGGCCGGTTCCCCGTGCAGGCTGCGACGCCCGTCATCTGGGACGTGCCTCCGATCCTGATTTGTGATAAAGTTGCCACGCTTTCATGCCGGAGGGGCGGCGTGCCCCCCGCAATCGTGTACGATCGTCCGAGATGGCGGGGACTTCCATGAAGAACGTGGGCATACTGACGGGAGGCGGGGACGCGCCGGGCCTCAACGCGGTGATCCGCGGCGTCGTCATGCGGCTCGGCCGCGAAAAGAAGGAATCGTACCGCTGCATCGGCTTCGTCGACGGGTGGGCGGGGCTCCGCGACAACAACACGGTCGAGCTCCCCGTGGAGAAGGTGGGCCAGATCATCCACGAGGGCGGCACCATCCTGGGAACCTCGAGGACGAACCTCTACAAGGACCCCGGGCACGTTCAGAAGGCCCTGGCGAGCCTCAAGAAGAACTCGATCGACGCCCTGGTGGCCATCGGCGGCGACGACACGCTCGAGATCGCCTACTACCTCAACCGCGACCACGGCGCGAACGTCGTGGGCGTGCCCAAGACGATCGACAACGACGTCAACGGGACCGACTTCACCTTCGGGTTCTGGTCCAGCGTCGAGCAGGCCTCCGACATGATCGACGACCTCCGCGTGACCACGATGAGCCACCACCGCGTCATGGTGGTGGAGTGCATGGGCCGGCACGCGGGGTGGATCGGGGCCTACAGCGGCCTCTCCGGGGGCGCCGACTACATCGCGGTGCCCGAGCGCCCGGTGGACGTGCAGGAGATCTGCGACGCGCTCAAGGCGGCCCGCGCGAAGGGCAAGACGCACAATATCGTGGTGGTCACCGAGGGGACCTCCATTTCCGGGGTGGACGTGGCGCCGCGCGTGGTGAGGGACAAGGACGGGAACTGGAAGCTCTCGACCGAGATCCCCAGGGACGGCTTCGGGAACCCCGTCATGCAGCCCGGCCAGGTGGGCGAGGCGGTGGCGTCGGAGATCCAGAAGCGGACCGGCTTCGAGGCGCGGGCGCTCGCGCTCGGCCACCTCCAGCGCGGCGGCACCCCCTGCGCCTACGACCGCATCCTGGGAACGGCCTACGGCGTGGCCGCAGGCTCGGCGGTCGTCCAGGGCAAGTTCGGCCACATGGTGCGCCTCAACGCCCTCAAGATCGAGTTGATCCCCATGCAGGGCCTCATCCGGGAGAGCCAGAAGGAGCCGAAGAAGTACAAGCTCCTCCCCACCGACTTCCTGGACATGGCGGGCCTCTTCTGGGAGCGGCCCTGATCCGGCTCTCCTGGAAGGCCGAGACCCGCGGCGGGGCCGTGACCGCCCATCGAAGGAGCCTCTCGCGAAGATCGTCCTCCGGGAGGGCAACACCAGGGAGACGACCAACAAGGCGCTCGACGAGACGCTGAAGAAGAAGTAGCCCGCTCCTTCAAGCACGCCTTCGGAGACCCGCCGGGCGATTTTGGGTGACCCCCTCAGCATCCTCCATCCGTCTATGCGCGATTGCTATAATCGAAGCCGATCATGCCTGTTCCAGCGCGACCACTGCAACGACCCTCGCCGCCGCCGTCCCGAAGACGCCCCGCGCTCCTGTGGGCGGGCGTGGGCGTCGGAGTCGCGGTTCTGGTCGTCCTCCTCTCGACGGCCTCCTCCAGGAAGCCCCGGCCACCGGAGTATCCCGTCCACTCATCGATACCGTCTCCGGAGCCGACCGCCTTACCGTTACCCCCCCCGCCGAAGCCGCGGAACCCTTTCGACGAGTTCCTTTCCGAGTGCGAGTCGCTGGTCGACAAGGGCCGTTTCAAAGAGGCGATCGAGAAATTCGACTGGTTCCCGACCTTGGGCCTGTCCAAGACCGACTCGGAGCGCTTCACCGCGGCGCGATCGGACATCACCCGGAAGGCGGAGGAACGGATCGAGTCGCGCACAAAGGAATCCGAGTCGCTCGCCGCTCAAGGGCGGCTGCAGGAAGCGGCCCACAGCCTGCAGGATACGGCCGACTGGCCCCGCCCCGCCGTCGTGGGCGAGGCCTATCTGCGCCTGCGCCGCGCCGCCGGGAATTGGCTGAAGGCGCAGCGCGCGGAATCGAAGATCCGCATCGAGCGCGAGCTCGCCGACCTGTCCACCCGCCTCGCCGCCGCGCGGCCGCCCTCCGCCCCGGAAGAAGCCTGGAAGCGCGCGCTGGAGCGGATGGAGCGGGGGCTCTGGCCCGAGGCGATCGATGCGCTCAGCTCGCTCGCCGGAGTGCCCGAGTGGCGCGAGCGGGCCCTCGTGGCGCGCGCGCAGGCCCACCACGGCGCGGAACAGCCCGTCGGGGTGCTGCTGGATGCCCGACTCCTGCTCGAATCCGGGAAGTCCGTCGACGCGGCCGTGGACTGGCTCAACATCGCGATCACCCGCGCCCCCATCGACGAGACGGTCCTCGATCTTTATGAGCGCGCGATCGAGAGGGACCCGCTCCAGCCACGGGTGTGGGTGGCCCTCTGCGCGCTCTGGACGTGGCGGCACGACATGGAGCGGGCGTCGGAGACCTACGACCGCACGGTTTCCATGCGCGTGCCCATCCCCGGTCCCGACGTCGACCGGATGATCCAGTACGTCCAGCTTCGCAAGCGCGGATTCCCGCATGGGAACCCCGTGATCGTCGACTATGCCGGACCGTACGAGATCCTCACGGATGCGCCCCCGAAGCGCGTGCGCGAGCTGGCGCTGCAGTTGGAGTCCATCGCCAGGGAATATGGCGCCGGGTTCAAGTACAGCGTCAACCCCGACTTCCGCTTCCGCGTCATGTTCTTCACGAAGGACGCGGACTTCCAGAGGTATTACCAGGGGATCTTCGGGAGACCGGCGCAGGAGCGCGGCATCATCGCGTACTACGCGCCCAGCATCAAGCAGCTGGTCGTCGTCGACAGTCCCGGAGAGTTTCTCGAGACCGTGCGACATGAGGCGTTCCACCAGTTCCTCGACTACTTCGCGCACAACGTGCCGCGGTGGTTCAACGAGGGAAGCGCCGCGTACTTCGAGAAAGCGACTTTCGGAAGGCCGGAATTCAACGCCAGGTACCAGGAGGGCGTCCGCGAGGGCCTGAGGCGGCAGTGGCTCCCCCCTCTGAGGGAACTCCTGCTGATGCCCGTGGAGAAGTGGGTCGGCGACCCGCGCGAGGGGCTCTTCTACTGCGAGTCCTGGAGTTTCATCTTCTGGCTTCACAAGCGGGGCCAGGGGGCCCTCTGGAGCGAGTATCTCAGGCTCCTCGTCCTGGGCACCCCGGGCCAGGCGGCCTTCGACCGCGTCTTCTCCGGGAAGCTGGACGGGCTGGAACGCGAGTGGAAGCAGGCGGCGCAGTCGGGCCGCTACGGGGACTGACTTCCATCGGGCCGCCGCCGAGGGGACCGGCTACCCGGTCTGGGTCCGGGTCCAGTCCTGCTCCGGCGATTCGCGCAGCGCCGCCCAGCCGTCCGGCATGTCCGCCAGGGGCGTGAGGGTGGGATCGAGGTCGAGCAGCCGGTCCAGCGGAAGGTCCCGCGTCGTCGCCGCGGTGTCGTTCTCCCCGCCGCAGACGGCCAGGACCTCCCCGTCCAGCTCCCTGGAAACGAGAAGGATCGGCCGGTCTCCCTCCAAGACATGGGAGCAGGTCCGGGCGCCGAAGATGCGCGTGCGGTCGGAAACGGCCCGGATCTCGCTGAAGGTCATGTAGACGAATCCGTCCTGGCTGGGGCAGCGATAGGCGCCCTTCGCCTCGCTCAGCCTGGCGGTCAGCGCCGTCATCGCCCAGGCGTCGGACTCCGTCGCCTCCCACTTGGGCTGGATCAGCCGGAGGATGGCGCGTTCCGTCCCGAACTCCCTGGCCCGGAGGCCCGCCTGCCGGACGGAAGCGAGATAGGAAGGGTTCGCCCAGGCCCACCCCCAGGCTTTCGACTTCGCCGAATGGAATCCTACGATCTGGATTCGGGCAACGACCTTGGGAGTACCCCCGGTGGAAAAGACCAGCTCCCCCCGCCACTGATTCCAGTCGAAGCGCTGATAGGTGTCGATCTGCAAGGCCTTCTGGTTCTCATCCATCAGCCCGCGCATGAACCAGTTGGCCTGCTGAAGGAAACCCTTGAACTCCCCTTCGGACATCGGCGTCATGGGAACCCCGCGAACTTCCCCCTCCCTGGCCAGCCCTGTTCACCCTGCCCCTGTCCTGCGGACTTGGCACCTGCATGCGCTGGCAGGCGCGACCGGCCTCCGCCGCCTACTCTGCCCTCCACAGCCAGCGGAGCGAATCCGGCAGCAGCGCCGCGCCCTGGGTGCCGCTGTGCTTCCCCTCGCCGTAGACGAACTTGTGGTCGTACTTCGCGTGCTTCAGCGAGGTCGCGAGGTGCTGGTTCGCCAGCGGCCAGCTCCCGTGTTCGTTGTCCAGGTCGTTCGAGCCGTCCTGGAACCAGATGCGGATGGGCTTGGGCGGGGTCTTGCGGATCAGCGCGGCGTAGTTGTGGCCCCCGCGGATGTTGGTGAAGCTGCCCACGTGGGAGAGCACCTTGCTGAACTCGCCGGGCCGCTCCCAGGCCACCGTCCACGCGCAGATGCCCCCGGAGCTGATCCCGCAGATCGCCCGGTCCTTCGGGTCCTTCGAGAGTGCCCAGGTCTTCGCCAGTTCGGGGATCAGCTCCTCGATGAGGAACCGCGCGTACTGGTCGCCGAGCGAGTCGTACTCGAACGAGCGGTTCGACCGTGACTTCTGCCCCTCCCGCTCGGGCGGGAAGCTGCCCGGATTGATGAAGAGGCCGATCGTGACCGGCATCTCCTTCTTGTGGATCAGGTTGTCGAAGACCACCGGCGTCCGCCACTGGCCGTTCTCCTGTGCGTAGCCGCCGCCGTCCTGGAAGACCATCAGGGCCGCGGGCTTCGCCGCATCGTACTGGGCGGGGACGTAGACCCAGTAGTCGCGCACCGTCCCGTCGAAGACCCTGCTCGTCCAGCTCTGCTTTGTGACGGCCCCCTTGGGCACGCCCTCCTGCCGCTGGGAATCGGGGCCCAGCACGTAGAGCTTCTTCTCGTCGGGCGCGGGCGGCTTCGGCGGCTCGGGCTCCGCGGGCGCCCCCTCGGGCCTCCAGAGCCAGCGCATCGAGTCCGGCAGGATCGCCCCGCCGTGGACGCCGCTGTGCTTCCCCTCGCCGAAGACGAGCTTGAAATCATACTTCGCGTAACGGAGCGACGCGGCCATTTCCTGATTGGCGAGCGGCCAGTTTCCGTAATCGTTGTCGAGGTCGTTCGATCCGTCCTGCAGGAAAACCCGGATCGCCTTCTTCGGGGTCTTCCGGACGAGCGCCTGGCAGTTGTGCCCCCCCCGGATGTTCGTGAAGCTGCCCACGTGCGAGAGCACCTTCGAGAACTGATCGGGCCGCTCCCAGGCCGCGGTCCAGGCGCAGATCCCGCCCGAGCTCGCCCCGCCGATCGCCCGGTCCTTCGGGTCCTTGGAGAGGTTCACGGTCTTCCCCACCTCGGGGAGGATCTCCTCGACGAGGAAGCGCACGTACTGGTCGCTCATCGTGTCGTACTCGAAGCTTCGGTTGAAGGGCCGGTCGCCGGGCTTGGCGTCGGACTTCCCGCCGGGGTTGATGAAGACGCCGACCGTGATCGGCATCTCCTTCTTGTGGATCAGGTTGTCGAAGACCACGGGCACGCGGTAGGTTCCCTTTTCCGCCACGTAGCCAGCGCCGTCCTGGAAGACCATGAGAGCCGCGGGAGTCGCGGCGTCGTATTGCGCGGGGACATAGACCCAGTAGTCGCGGACGGTCCCCTCGAAGATCTTGCTCGTCCAGCTGTGCTTGGTCACGGTCCCCTTGGGCACCCCCTCCTGGCGCTCGGAGTCCGGTCCGAACTTGTAGAGCTGCTTCTCGTCGGGCACCGGCTTGTCCTGCGACGCGTTCACCCTGAGCGGAGTCGAAGGGGCCTGAAGCAGCACGGCCATGGAAAGGAGGAGCGTTCTCATGCGGTCTTCCTATAGTAAAGTCCTCAGTTGGAACGCCCCGGGTCCCGTCGGGGTTGCGTCCCGGTCCAACGATTCCGCGTCCAATTCCGCGCGCCGGCCGGAAGGAGGAAGTATGGAACCCAACGAGACCTTCCTGAAGCTGCTCCTCCGGCACCAGGGGGACCTCAAGGCGTTCAT
>JAHFOZ010000320.1 GCA_023261405.1 Planctomycetota bacterium | reverse complement strand
GGCAATTCGCTCGAGACCATGGGCGAGGAGGTCATCCGCCGCATCAAGGCCGCGGACCGCTGGGACCTCCTGGTGAAGCCCCACGATCACCCCAAGAACCGCATCGACTGGTTCGCCCGGCTCCGCCGCTTCGAGGGGGCCCACGTGAAGCTCGTGCGCGACTTCGACGTCGTGCCCTGCCTGTACGCGGCCGACCTGCTGCTCACCGACGCCTCTTCGGTGGCCTCGGAGTACTCGCTCCTCGACCGGCCGATCGTGTTCCTCGACGTGCCGCAGGTCCTGGCGACGGCGCGACGCAAGGGCTCCCTCCTGGACCTCCACACCTACGGGCGACGCACGGGGGTTACGGTCCGCAAGCCCGCCGAAGTGGCGGGCATGATCCGCTGGTTCCTGGAGCACCCGGGCTACCGCGGATCCGTGCGCCGGGCGATGTCGAAGGACCTGTTTTACGCGCCGGGGACCGCCACCGACCGCGCCGTGGACTGGGTCCTCCGCAAGCTGGCGCGCCGGCGCGAGCCGGTGCTGGTGGGCCGATGACGCTCCGCGCCTTCGATAAGTTGGGCGATGGGTTCCGCATCGGGAGCCGCCTGGCCTCCCACCTCCGCCCCCACGCCTCGGGCCAGGCCGGCCCCGTCTCGGCCGCGATCGTCCTGAGCGTCCTCCTCTTCGCGCTGCGGATGGCCCAGCCGTGGCCCCTCAAGCTGCTGATCGACTCCATCACGGGCGGACACCACCGGGTCCCGTGGCTCCCCCACATGAGCGGGCCGTCGTGGCTCGCCTGGCTCTCCGCTGCCTTCCTCGGCATGGGCCTCCTGGCGGCCTGGTGCGAGTACGGCCACTCCCTGGTCATCACGGGCCTCGTGAACCGAGTGGTCTTCGCCTTCCGCGACCGGCTCTTCCGCCACGTGATGCGGCTCTCGCTCGCCTTCCATGAGAAGAAGGAGGTGGGCGAGCTCATGACGCGCGTCGTCTCCGACATCGCACGCCTCCGCCGCGGGATCGCGGGACTCCTCCTCCGCGGCGGGCGGAGCGTCCTCCTCTTCGTCTCCACGGTGGCGGTCCTCTTCTGGCTCGACCGAGCCCTCGCCGCCGTGGTCCTGGGCGGGGGCCTCCTGGCGAGTGCGGCCATGCTCTTCCGCGGCCGGCTCATCCTCGCGGCCGCGAGCAAGAGCCGCAAGCGCGAGGGAAAACTCGCCGCGATCGTCGAGGAGAACCTCCAGGGCATCCGCGACCTCCAGACCTACCGCGCCGAGGGCTCCCCCGACCCGCGCTTCCAGGCCCTCAACGACAAGAGCCTCAAGACCGAGCAGAAGCTCCGCCGTCTCGAGGCCGGCCTCTTCCTCCGGGTGGAGGCGGTGCTCGCCCTGACGCTCGGCCTCGTGGTGTGGATGGGCGCGCAGCGCGTGGCGGACGGCCGCCTCACCGCGGGCGACCTCGTGCTCTTCATCTCGTACCTGCTCAACCTCACGCGCCCCCTCGCGCAGTTCGCGCGCCAGGCCTCACAGTCGGGCCGGACCCTCGCGTGCGGCGACCGCCTGGTCGGGATCATCGAAAGCCTCCCCGACGTCGCCGACCGGCCCGGCGCGGTCCCCGCCCCCACCCTGGCCGGCTCCCTCGAGTTCGAGGGCGTGGGCGTCCAGGCAGTCCGGAGCGGGGGCGGGAGCCGTGGGAGGCTCCTCTCGGACGTCTCCTTCCGCCTCGAGCCGGGCCAGCGCCTCGCCGTGCTGGGCCCCAACGGCGCGGGCAAGTCCACCGTCCTCCGCCACGCGGCGCGCCTGGCGGACCCCGTGCACGGGCGCATCCTCCTCGACGGCCACGACGTGCGCGATTACACGGTCCAGTCCGTCCGCGGGCAGCTCAGCGCGGTCTATCAGGACGCGGCCCTCTTCGGCCTCTCGGTGCGGGACAACATCGCCGTGGGCCGGCCCGGGGCCCCCGAGGCCGACGTGCTCCGCGCGGCGGAGCGCGGGCAGATCTCCGCGCTCGTGGAGGGCCTCCCGGACAAGTACGACACCGTCGTGCGGCGCCGCGGGCGGCTCTTCTCCAACGGCGAGCGCCAGAGGATCGCCCTCAGCCGCGCGCTGCTCCGCGACGGCCGGATCTGGCTCCTCGATGAGCCCACCACCGGCCTCGACGCCGCCGCCGCCGCTCAGCTCGAGGAGGCCCTCCTCGAAGCCACGCGCGGGCGCACCGCCCTCTGGGTGACCCACCAGCTCCCCGTGGCCCTCAAGCTGGAGCGCATCCTCTTCCTGGACGAGGGAAAGCCGAAGTTCTTCGGCTCGCCGGAGGCATTCCAGAGCTGGATCCGCGGCGCCGGCCGCGAGGAGGCCTTCCTGCGGAGCCTCGCCGAACAGCTGTAGGAGCTTGTAGCTCGTGGCTTGCAGCCTGCAGCCCAGCTACGGGCTACAAGCTTCGGGTTCTACCCCCCCGAGATCGCCTGCGCGAAGGTGATCTCGTCCCCCTCGCCCAGCGGCACGTCGAGCGCGGCGAGCAGCCTCGTATTCGTCCCGTTGTGGAAGCAGAGCACGTGCACCCGGAAGCGGCCGTCGTCCTCGCAAAGATGGTGGCGCAGCGCGGGGGCCGACGCGAGCGCCGCGTCGATCGCCTCGCGCAGCGTCCCCGCCTCCACGCGCGCGTGGCTCACTCCCGTGGCCTGCGCGACAAGTCCAGGGAAGCGGACGGTGACGCGGACCCGCCCCGTCATCTCACACCACGGCGACGCTGACCGACAGGATCGCGGGGAGGTGCGAGGCGATCTCGCGCCAGGTGCGGCCCCCGTCGGCGCTGGCGAAGAGGTGGCCGGTCGAGGTCCCGACGTACACGCCGCAGGGGCGCAGCGGATCGGACGCCATGCCCTCCCTCAGGACGCCCAGGTAGGCGTTCCTGGAGGGCAATCCCCGGTGAAGGGACTTCCAGGACTTGCCGTGATGCGTGTAGACCGCGAACTTCCCGCGCGTGACGCGGAACGCGCCTTCCTGCGAGTCCTGCGGCACGGTGTAGCAGCGGTCGGGGTCCCCCGGGTCGAGCGCCAGTCCGAAGCCGTATTCGCTCGGAAGACCCTGGTCGAAACGCTTCCACGACTCCCCGAGATCGTCGCTGCGGTAGACGCCAAAGTGGTTCTGCTGGTACAGCCGGCCCGGCGCCGCCGGGTGCAGGAGAAGCTTGTGCACTCAGGAGCCGGCGTCCGGGTCCTTGGGATCGTTTCGCACGACGCCTTCGTTGATGGCCCGCCAGTGCCCTCCCCCGTCGTCCGTGCGGAACGCCCCGGCCGAGGATATCGCGATGTACATGCGCTTCGGGTTCTTCGGGTCGATCTGGATCGAATGCAGGCACATGCCGCCGAACCCGGGACCCCAGTTCTTGCGCGTCGGATGGCGCAGCAGGCCCTCGACGGCGTCCCAGGTCTTTCCCCGGTCCCCGCTCCGGAAGAGGGCGGCGGGGGCCGTCCCGGCATAGAGGACGTCCTTCTCGGAGGCAGGGCCCGGCTCGACGTGCCACACCCGCGGCGCCCGCGCGATGTTGAACTGCTTGAACATCTTCTCCTGCTTGGGAAGCAGCTTCGGGGGGACCGGCGGCCGCTCCGCGCCCTTCAGGCCCTTCCCGGAAAGCTCTCCGCTGAAGACGGTCGAGGCGAAGACGTCGCTCACGACGGCGGCGTGGAGGCGCGGCGTCGACCGGGTGTCGACGACGGAATGATAGACCTGCCAGCCCTTGAGCAGCGGGTCCCGCAGCTTCCAGCGCGAGCGGGAGCGGTTTGATTCGAGGACGAAGAGTCCCTTCCGGGTCCCGGCGCAGACGACCACCTTGTCGGGCATGTGACGTTCCCTCCGATTCTGGTCCTCCCGATATACACGGGGCCACGGGGGACGTCCACTCAAAACGGCGAAGGGCGGAACTCTTTTGCCTTTTCAATTTTCAGGGCCGATAATCGCAGGGCCCCATGGCCACCAACCTGTACATCGCCCCCGTCCATCGCGGCAGCGGCCGCTCCCTGGTCGCGCTCGGGCTCATGGAATTCCTCTCCCGCCGCACCGCCCGCCTCGGGTTCTTCAAGCCCGTCCTCGAGTCGGACGACCCTCGCGTCGAGCCCCTCTTCCTCATCGCCCGCCGCTACCGCCTCGCCTTCCCGCCCGAGGCGCTCCACGGCGTCACCCTCGAGGAGGCCCGCCGCCGGGTCGCCGCCGGCCAGTACGAGGGCCTCCTCAAGGACATCCTCGCCCGCTTCAAGGAGGTCGAGCGCTCCTGCGACGCGGTCCTGCTCGAGGGCTCCGACATCGGACGCGACCCCTCCCTCGACTTCGACTTCAACGCGGACCTCGCCAACCACCTCGGCTGCTCCGTCGTGGCCGTCGCGCGCTGCCCCTCGGAAGGGGCGGCCTGGGGCGTCGTCCGGACCGCCCGCGAGGCCTTCGCCCAGCGGCGCTGCGCGCTCCTGGCCACCTTCCTCAACCGCGTCCCCCCGGCGGAGGTCCGGGTGCGGGGCGAGACGGCCCGCCGGGAGCTCGGCCGCGACGACTCCGTCTATCTCATCCCCGAAGAGCCCCTCCTCGCCTCGCCCACCGTCGAGGAGATCCGGCAGGCCCTGGGCGCGGAGGTCCTCCACGGCTCCACCGAGGCGCTCCAGGCCCCCGTGCGCGCCGTCCGCGTCGCCGCCATGGAGCTCGCGAACTTCCTCCCGCGCCTGGCGGAAGGCGCCCTGATCGTCGCGCCGGGCGACCGCTCCGACATCCTCATCGGCACCGTCGCCTCGGCGATGTCCTCGGCCTGCCCCCACATCGCCGGACTCGTCCTCACCGGGGGCCTGCGCCCCGCGGAGTCCGTCGAGCGCCTCGTCCGGGGCCTCGGCTTCCCCGCCTTCCCCATCCTCTCCGTGCAGGACGACACCTACCAGGCGGCCACCCGCATCCACGCCGTCCAGGCTTCCCTGGCCTCCGGCGGCGAGGGGAAGATCGCCGCCGCGCTCGGACTTTTCGAGCGGCACGTCCCCGTCGACCGGCTCGAACGCAGCATCGCGCTGGCCCGCCCGGCGCGCACCACCCCGCTCATGTTCGAATACGAGCTCATCCGCCGCGCCCGCGCCGACCGCCGCCGCATCGTCCTCCCCGAGGGCGGGGAGGAGCGCATCCTCCGCGCCGCCGACATTGTCCTGCGCCGCGGCGTCGTCGACCTGGCGCTCCTCGGGAACCCCGACGAGATCCGCCGGAAGGCTTCGGCGCTCGGTCTCGATCTCGGCGCGACCGAGATCCTCGACCCGGCGCGCTCGGAGCTCCGGGAGGAGTTCGCGCGGATCTACCACGAGCTGCGCCGGCACAAGGGCATCACGCCCGAGGCGGCGGCGGACACCGTGACCGACGTGAGCTACTTCGGGACGCTCATGGTCCACACCGGCCGCGCGCACGGGATGGTCTCCGGGTCGGTCCACACCACCCAGCACACGATCCGCCCGGCCTTCGAGATCGTCAAGACCGTCCCCGGCTGCCCCATCGTCTCCAGCGTCTTCTTCATGTGCCTCGAGGACCGGGTGCTCGTCTACGGCGACTGCGCGGTCAACCCCAACCCCGACGCCGAGCAGCTCGCCCACATCGCCGTGAGCTCGGCGGACACCGCGCGCCAGTTCGGAGTCGATCCCTTCGTCGCCCTGCTCTCCTACTCCACCGGCGAATCGGGCAAAGGCGCCGACGTGGACCGGGTGCGGGAGGCCACGGCGATCGCCCGGAAGCTCCGGCCCGACCTGCGGATCGAGGGGCCCATCCAGTACGACGCCGCGGTGGACCCCTCCGTCGCGAAGGTCAAGATGCCGAAGAGCGAGGTCGCCGGCCGCGCGACCGTGCTCGTCTTCCCGGACCTCAACACCGGCAACAACACCTACAAGGCGGTCCAGCGGAGCTCCGGGGCGGTGGCCATCGGGCCGGTGCTCCAGGGGCTGCGCAAGCCGGTCAACGACCTCAGCCGCGGCTGCACCGTCACGGACATCGTCAACACCATCGCCATCACCGCGGTCCAGTCTCAGGCGCCCGGACCGTCATGAGGATCCTCGTCCTCAACTCGGGCAGCTCGTCGATCAAGTACCAGATCCTCGACGTCGAGCATCGGCAGGTCTACGGCCGCGGCGCCGTCGACCGCATCGGCGAGGAAGGCTCCTCGTTCCGCCATTCGGAGACCGGCACCGAGATCTCCCGCCGCACCCG
>JAHFOZ010000653.1 GCA_023261405.1 Planctomycetota bacterium | reverse complement strand
AGGGCTGCCGGGACAGGCACAGGAACACCGAGAAGCGCACCAGGACGGACAGCCAGGCCCAGAACAGTCCGGCCTCCGGGAAGGCCAGCGCCGCCAGCAGCAGCGCCAGCAGGTCCGACACGAGGAGCGCCACCCACCAGAGATCGGTCTGGATGTCCAGCCCCTTCGTGAGCTCCTCGAACCGCGGGTTCGTCATTTTCCGAAGTTGGGGACCCGCTTCTGCACGAACGCCTGGATCCCCTCCCTCCCGTCCTGGGTGCCCGCGGCGGCCTTCATCGTGGTGGCCTCCGCTTCGAACGTCTGCACGAGGGTCCGGCCGGCGCTCTCCAGAAGCAGCTGCCGGTTCCGGAAGATCGCGTTGCGGCTCTGGAGCTTCGTCCGCTCCACCAGCTCCCCCACCGTCTTGTCCAGGTCCGCGGCGGGGACCACCTTGTGGAGCAGCCCCATCTGGAGCGCCTGCTCCGCCGTGAGGTCCGGGTCCTCGTACAACATCCACTGCGCGGCCGTCATGCCGATGAGCCGCGGCAGGCGCCACGAGAGGCCCCCGTCCACCGTGAGCCCCACCCGGCCGTATCCGCAGCGCATCACCGCCTCGGGGAGGCCGATCCGGATGTCGCCGGCCATCGCCAGGGCGAAGCCCCCGCCCGCCGCCGGCCCGTTCATCAGCGTCACCACGAGCGCCGGGCACGCCGCCAGCGTCTCGAGCACCGAGTGGAACGCCTTCACCAGGCTCCCCAGGTAGTTCGAGATCGAGTCGGAGAGCACCGCAGCGCGAAGGTCGGCTCCCGCGCTGAACGCCTTGCCCTCGCCCGTGATCGTGACCACGCGCACCGTGTCCGATTCCGCGATCCCCCGGGCCATGTCGCCCAGCTCGCGGAGCGTCTCGCGGTCGAACGCGTTGAACCGCTCCGGTCGGCACAGCGTAAGCCGCGCCAGGAGCCCGCCCATCTGGACCTGAAGTTTCACCGACGCCATCAGCGCCCTCCCGGTATCGCGGGGCCCCCCAGGAGCCGCCGGCACAATTCGGCCGGCGACCACTCGTCCCCCTCGGCGAACCCGTATCCCATGAGCTGGAGGCCCCGGAACTCCTCCGTGAGAGCATCCGCATCCTTCTCCGCGCGGCCCGGCCGGCGGAGTTCGAGGACCCACTCCCCGCCTTCCCGCGCGTAGCCCCGCCCCGCGAGCTCGCCCGGGTGCAGTTCCTCCCCCCGGACGTGGATCCGCCGCCGCCGCGGGTCGAGCTCCGTGATCCGCGCGACGTGCGGCCTCATGTTCGACAAGGGGTTCGACACGCTTGATTCCCTGGGGTGTGCCGCCGGGGCACACCCCAGGGAATCAAAGCTGACTCACCACAAGTCCCTCGACTTCGTACTTCGACTCGCAAGTTCGGGATCCGTCGGCCGCACGCCGCGCAACGGGTCCCGAACTTCTGCGGACCAGTACTTAGCTTGGTACAAGTATAGCTCCGTGGGCTATAATCTCCAACCAGATGAAGCTCACGTTCCACGGCGCCGCGCGGAGCGTCACCGGGAGCAGGCACCTCCTCGAGGCCGGTGGGCGCCGGGTCCTCCTGGACTGCGGTCTCGTGCAGGGCCGCCGCGAGGAGAGCATCCAGCGGAACCGAACCTTCGGGTTCGACCCGCGGAAGATCGACGCGGTCCTCCTCTCCCACGCGCACATCGACCACTCGGGCGCCCTGCCGGCGCTGGTCAAGGGGGGCTTCTCGGGGCCCATCTACGCCACCCCGCCCACGGCGGACCTCGCCCGGCTGATGCTGGAAGACTCCGCCTTCATCCAGGAGCGGGACGTCTACCTCGTGAACAAGCGCGGAGGCGAACGCCGCGAGCCTCTGTACACCGTGGACGACGCCCGGAAAACCGGAAAGCTCTTCCGCGAGATCCCCTACGGGAAGGAGGACGAAATCGCCGGCGGGCTGGCCGTCTCGTTCCACGACGCCGGCCACATGCTCGGCTCGTCGCTCTTCCGGATCCGCTCCGGCGGGAAGAACCT
>JAHFOZ010000652.1 GCA_023261405.1 Planctomycetota bacterium | reverse complement strand
GCCACGATCATGCACGCCACGTAGGGCACCATCCAGGCGGCGTTTTCGACCACCTGGAGGGTCGTCGTCGTGCCCACAGTTCCGTCCCACGACGACTGGTAGAGCGTGTCGCCGCGGTAGCGCAGCGGGTTGTTCATCCAGATCCGCACGTCGCGCGTCAACTTCTGCTCCGGATCCTCGAGGCGCACGTACGCCGAGAAATCCTTAGGCGTCTCGGTGCCCGGGTAGTACTCGAACTTGAAGTCGTGCAGGTACACCGTGTAGGGCTTGTACGTGCGCTTGAAGCGGAGCGCGATGCGGTATTTCTTGTCGTCCACCTGCAGGACCTGCTCCTCCTTGAGCATCGTCAGCTCGAGGGAGAGAAGCCAGGTCCCCAGCGACTCGCCGCCCTTCTTGCGGAACTTCACGTAGGCCGCCGGCAGGTCCACCCTCCCCGAGGAATCCGCGCCCGCCTCCACCTTGCGATCCACCGCGACCCACTGCCGGCCCAGGCCGTGGGTGGCGAGGGTGGGGACCCCTTCGCGCGCCTCGCGGACCGCGGAGTTCTTGAGGAACTCCACGACCTCGTACTCGATGGGCAGGTCTCCGACCGGATGGGCCCTGCCCTTGGAGAGGAGCCGTTGCGGCACGGCGAAAACGTCGTCCATTTTCGAATCTGAGGGATCGATCACCGCCAGCTCCACCTTCCGGGTGTCCTCGACGTAGCCCACCTTCTGCCCCTCGGAGATGGTCATGTTGCCTTCTTCGGCCAGCAGCTGGGCCACGAGCTCGGTGGTCATCATCAGAATCACGCCGCCGTGCAGGAGGACGATCCCCGCCTTCTTGCGGAAGAGCATCCAGCAGCCCATGAAGAGGACGATCGCCGTGCCGACGCCCTGCAGGAGCTGGAGCGTCACGCGCCACGACGGGTCGATCACCGTCTCCGACGAATCCTGGTCGAAGACGTGGGAGATCGTGATCCACGTGAGGAGGAGCCCCACGCCCAGGACGAAGCCCCCCAGCGCCAGGCGCATCCCGCGGGCCTTGAGCTGTATCCTCTGGATGTGAGAGACGAACAGGTTGATCGCCAGCGCCGTCCCGAGCAGCGTGCCGCCCGGGAAGGGGAAGCCGCCGCCGATCGCCTGCTCGCGGGGGAGGAAGATCTTCAGGTCGACCCACGCGATCCAGCAGCGGAAATACTGCGAGATCACCGGCCAGATGCCGCCCTCCCGCTGCGCCAGCGTCCCGGCGAAGACGAGGAAGATGGCCATCCCCAGCAGGGCGACCGTGAGACGCAGCGAACTCAGGACCCGGACGACGAGGTCCACGGGACCGGGGGCCGGCTTATTCATCCCTGCGCCCCATCCGGAACGACGCGGCCAGCTGCTCGAAGGCGCCGCGCTCGGCGCCCACGACCGCGGGCGGGCCGTCCATCTTGAGGAAGAAGGAGACCTCGGGGTGCAGCTTGAAGGCCACCAGGATGGCGCGCTCCTTGCCGGAGAATTCCGCGCTCTGGCCCGTGCCGCCCAGGAACGGGATCGTCTTCGCCGAGGCGGCCGCCTGGTCGTCCGGCAGCGGCTCCAGGCCCGCCTGGCCGCGCCATCGGTTGATGTTGGGCACCACCCCGCCCGCGTCCCCTCCCATGCCCGAGAGGGTCACGAGCGCCTTGCCCCCCGCCGTGAACTCGAAGATCCGCTTCATCATCCCGTCCTGCTTCGGGTCCCGGTTCTCCGTCCATCCCGGCGGGAGCGTGTAGGTGAACATCCGCTGCACGTCCCCGATCGACGGCTCTCGCCGCGGCGCCGGAGGTCCTCCCTCCCCGTGGGCGGCCATGCCCTGCGGCGGCCCGGCCGGCTCCTTGGGTCCCTTGAGATCCACCAGGGCGGCCTCGCCCCCGGCGAACTCGATCTTCTCGATCGAGCCCGAGAACTCGCCGGCCGCCACCGGCGGCAATCCAAGCTGCCCCCTCCACCGGTTCACGTTGGCCAGGGGACCGCCCGCATCGCCCGCGAGCCGGTTCACCGTCATCTTC
>JAHFOZ010000319.1 GCA_023261405.1 Planctomycetota bacterium | reverse complement strand
TCGACGTGATCTACGCCTACCCCGACGTGGCGCGCTGGAAGACGATCTCGACCTACCCCGTGGTCATCGCGGCGGGGGATCTCGAGCTCAGCGCGGCGGAGGGCGCGCGGCTCGCGGAGTACGTGAAGGGCGGGGGCACGCTCCTGGTGGCGGACGGGCAGATGCCGGCGGCGGCCGCGGCGGCCCTGGAGCTCCCGAAGGCCAGCGAGCTCCTCGAGGCGGAGGGATACACGTGGGCCCCCGCGAAGGCGCGCCACGCGTCGCAGCGCTTCCGCTTCAGGCCCATCGAGGGCGGCCGGGCGCTGGCGTCGACGGCCGAGGGCAAGGTCTTCTGTGCCGCCTACGATCGCGGCGAGGGGCGGCTGATCTACCTGTCGGTGCCGAGGGGCCTGGGGATAGACCGGGCCGCGATCCCGGCGCTCCCGCAGCTCTTCGCGCACCTCACGCGCGGCCTCATGCCCGTGGAAGTGAAGGGGGACGTGGAGTGGATGGCGAACCGGAACGCGACGGGCTGGGTCGTGACGCTCCTCAATCCGGCAGGGCAGGCCAAGCCGCAGCACGGGATCACGCCCACCGACTTCCGGCAGAACCGCGCGGTGACGATCCGCTCGGCGGCGCCGCTGAAGGAGGCCTCCGACTGGCTCTTCCCCGAGGAGAAGCTGGTCCCCGTCGCGGACGGCGCGGGCTCGCGGCTGGAGCTCACCGTCCCTGCGGGGGCGGTTCGCATCGTGGAGCTGCGCGTCCCCTGATCTATCCCGCCGGGTCGCGGCATGGTATCATGGGGGGGTCAGGGAGGAGAAGTTGATGTCCTGCCTCCGTTCATCCGGAGGCAGGTTCATCATCGCTTGAACCCGATCCATGGGCGAAGTTTCTGAGTCCACCCCGGATCCGGCGGAAGGGCGCGCGCGTGAGGCGGACGCCCTCAACCGGCAGATTCTCGCCAGCGCCACCGTGGGGATCGCGGTCTACGACCGGTCGCTGCGGTATGTCCATTGGAACAGATGCATGGAGGACTGGACCGGCCTGCGCGCGGATCAGGTCCTCGGCCGCCATCCTCTCGAGGTGTTCCCCTTCCTGAAGGAGCGCGGCGTGGACGTCCTGCTCCAGCGGGCGCTGGCGGGGGAGGGCGTGGTGGTGCCGGACGGACCCTTCACGCTGCCCGACTCCGGGAGGAAGGGTTGGAGCAGCGCGCGCTTCGACCCGCTCCGGGGTGCCGGGGGCGGGGTCGTCGGCGTGATCGGGATCATCCAGGACATCACCGAGCGCAAGGCGGCGGAGCTGGCGCTCCGGGAGAGCGAGGAGGCCTTGCGCGAGGCGAGGTCGGGCCTGGAGCGGAGGGTGGAGGAGCGCACGGCCGAGCTCTCCGAGAGCGAGGCCCGCTATCGCGACCTGTTCGAGAACGCGAGCGACCTGGTCGCGATCCTGGGGGAGGACGGCCGCTTCCTCTTCGCCAACCGGTCGATGCGGGAGGTGCTGGGCTACACGGAAGAGGAGCTGAGGCGGATGGGCATCCGCGACCTGGTCTCCCCCGAGGAACTCGCCGAGGCCGAGGAGCGCTTCCGCCTGCTGCTGGCGGGGGAGGAGTTCCTCCACGTGCAGCGTGTCCTGCGGGCAAAGGACGGCCGGCGCGTCGTCGTGGAAGGAAGCGCCAGCTGCCGGAGGGGCGGAGACGGTCCCGTGTCCATCCGGGCCATCTTCCGGGACGTGACGCGCGAGCGGGAGATGGAGGCGGCGCTGCGCCGGAGCGAAATGCGCCGGATGCAGCTGGAGGAGCAGACGCGCTCGCCGGACGTCTTCGAGAAGATGGTCGGGAAGAGCGGCGTCATGGAGGAGGTCCAGCGGAGGCTCCGGCTCGCCGGGCGGAGCGACGTGACGGTGCTCCTCACGGGGGAATCGGGGACCGGGAAGGAGCTGGCCGCGGCGGCCGTCCACGCCGTGAGCGACCGCCGCGACAAGCCGTTCGTGGCCGTGAACTGCGCGGCGATTCCCGAGACGCTCCTGGAGAGCGAGCTCTTCGGCCATGTGAAAGGGGCGTTCACGGGGGCGCTGCGCGACAAGGCCGGCCTCTTCGATGTCGCGCAGGGGGGGACCCTCTTCCTGGACGAAGTGGGCGACATGAGTCCCGTGCTCCAGGTAAAGATCCTCCGGGCCCTCCAGGAGCGCGAGATCCGGCGCGTCGGGGACGAGCGCGTGACCAAGATCGACGTCAAGGTGGTGGCCGCCACGAACCGGAACCTCCTGGAACTTCTGGCGCAGGGGAAGATGCGCGAGGATTTCTACTACCGTATCCGGGTCTTCGAGGTCCGCCTCCCGCCGCTGCGGGAGCGCCGCGAGGATATCCCGCTGCTGGTGGCGCACTTCATCGGGGAACTCGAAAGAGTCCGTGGGAAGAAAGTGGAAGGGGTCGAGCCCGCGGCCCTGGAGGGCCTGATGAACCATCCGTGGCCCGGCAACGTGCGCGAGCTCCGGAACGCCCTGGAACATGCCTTCGTCACGCTGAGCGGGCCGCGCCTGCGCTTGAGCGACCTTCCCCCCGAATTCGTCGGGGCCCGCCCTAGGCGTCCCCCCTCCAGCGAGGAGCAGGAGCGGGAGCGGATCGTGGCGGTCTTGAAGGCCTCGAAGGGGAACAGGGTCAAGGCCTCCGCAAAGCTCGGCATCAGCCGGGTGACGCTCTGGAAGCGACTGCAGAAACTGGGGATAGACCCCCAGGTCTTCAAGAAGTAAAGGACGTTACGTTAAGCGTTAACACTTCTTCCGGCCCCTGTTTTAGCATTTCCGAATGTCCGCATCCTGAGGGTCGGGTGTAAGCTGCTGACGGCCTGAGGTTTGTGGGATTCCTCCCGGCTGGGTGCCCCTGGCCACCCTGTTGCGCTGCTGCGGCCATGGATTCGCCAGGGACACCGGGGAACGGGGTGCACTTCAGGAGATACTCCTATCCCTGGCTCGCTCATCATGCCTATCTCATCGCCGACCAGGAAAGCGGCGTGGCGGCCGTGATCGACCCCTTCCGCGATGTGGACCCCTATCTGGAGGAAGCCTGGCGGGCCGGGGCCTCCATTCGACACATCCTCCTTACCCAGCTTCCCGGGTCGTTCCCATCCGGGCATACCGAACTCCGGGCCCGGAGTGGCGCGGAGACCTATGTCGGGTCCTGGGCGCGGCCGGGCTTCGAGGCCATGCCCGTCAAGCAGGGGGATGTCCTCGAATTCGGCCGGGTGCGGCTGCGCATCCGGGAGACGCCGGGTCATGCTCTCGAGGGGCTGTGCATCGAGGAATTCGACGCGCGCGGGGACTGCGCCCATCCCCACCGCGTCTTCGTGGGGCGCACCGTGATCGACGGGGACCTGGGGCGGCCCGTGCCGCTGGCGGAGAACGGGTACTCCTCGGCGGAGCTGGCGGAGCTGCTCCATGCGCCGCTCCAGGAATCGTTCCGCACGCTCCCCGGGGAGACCCGGCTCTGTCCGGGCCATGCCGCGCAGATGCAGGGGATCGGGGGCGGGGAGCTCACCTTGGAGGGTCAGTGCCGAGCCAATCCCCTTCTCCGGCCCGTGTCGAAGGAGGTTTTCATCCGGCACCTGACGGCCGACATGGTCGAGTCGCTGGAGGCGGTGGGGCCGCTCCGGGGCGAACCGATGCGGGTCGCCTCGCTGGACGAGGTGCTCAAGGTCCGCCGCAGCGGCGCGCAGCTCCTGGATTTCCGGGACCCGGCGGATTTTTCGGCGGCGCATCTCGAGGGCAGCATCAACCTCGGGCTCGCCTCGAAGTTCGAGGAGTGGGCGGCACTTTTTCTGGACGCCGAGCGCCCCATCGTGATCGTGGCCGATCCCGGCCGCGAGCGGGAGGCGGCGCAGCGGGTCGTGCGACTGGGGTTTCCCCAGGTGGGGGGCTGTCTCGAGGGGGGCCTGCAGTCCCTGGAGCTCCGTCCGGGGGAGTTGCGCCAAGTCCCGAGGGTTTCCGCGGGCGCGCCTCCGGATTCCGGCGGGTCGCGGCAGGTCCTCGATTTTCGGGAGGAGCCCCGGGGCGAGCCCGTTCCCGGGGGCATCCGCCTGCCGCTGGAGGAACTGCCCGAGCGCGCCTCGAAGCTGGTCCCTTACCCACGGCTCGCGGTGCTCGCGGACAGCGTCTACCGGTCCTCGACGGCGGCGAGTTATCTCCGGGCGCTGGGCGCGGCGGATGTGGTCGAAGTGGCCGGGGCGGCGGCGGCCTGGGAGCGCCGGCCTGCCGGGTAGGTCTACTCGCCCTCGAAGGCCTTGAGCGCCTTCAGGGCCAGGGACTTCGCGTCGTAGCCCTGGCGGTTGACGAGGACCGCGATCGTGAGGCCCTTCGCGGGGAAGCGGCCGAGGGCGCGGATCATCTCTGGATTAGATGACGGTCCGGCCGGCGTGTAAGTTGCGGGCGGGTAGAATAGGTCGTGGCCTTGAAGCGCCGCTGATTTGAAGATTCCCCGCAACCCCGGGTCGCCTGAACTGTATAATCAATGCGTTCTGAAAGGGCCCGCGGGTCCCGTCTTTGGGGAGGCTTGCCATGAAAATCCTGACCCTCGCCGTCTCGGTCCTCTGCGTCCTGGCGCTCACGGCCGGGCCCGCGTTCGGACATCAAGAGGACGGCCGCTGCGACTGCAAGGAGATCCCGAAGGCGCACTACAAGAAGGACCACGGCCAGAAGGACGCGCCCCCCAAGAAGGGCGAAGGATCGCAGGACACCCCCAAGAAGAAGGAAGGGCCGCAGGACGGGGGCGACAGGAAGGGCCCGCCCAAGGAAGGCGGCGGCGAGCGGAAGTGCGGGAAGAGCGCCGCAACCGTCTACGACGAGTGGATCAAGCGCAAGGATGTGAACGCGAAGGATCTCGAGCAGAACATCAAGGAGCACTTCAAGCAGCACGTCGACGGCGTCTGCCATTGCCTCTGCGGCCACAACGAAGGCGGAGCCAAGAAGGAGGGCGGCGGGGAGGGCCCTCCCCCGATCAAGAAAGTGGGCGGCGGGGACGCACCTCCCGCGAAGAAGGAAGGCCCTCCCGGCGAAGGCAAGCCCAAGGCCAAGAAGTGCAACTGCGAGAAGCCCCACGACGGCGAGTGCAAGGACAAGGAAAAGGGCAACAACGGCGTCGGGAACGGCGAGGATCCCCAGCCTCCCGGCAAGCCTCCCGTCAACGACGGCCCCGGCTCCGGCAAGGGCAAGCCCGGCAACAAGGGGGGCGACAAGAAGTAAACCCGCGGGCTGTCACGGGGCTCCCCGTGACAACAGGAAGCAACCGAGTGAAGCAGACTCGGGCTCACGCTCCTGGATTTCCGAGCTCCCGATCTTCTCTCGTCTGAAAATCTGCGTCCTTCCGCGCGGATCCCCGTACGAAACCCCCGATCGCCCGTTGACGTGTGCAGTGCGAACGCGGGGAGCGAGGTCCCTCCCGGCCGCGCCATCCGCCCCGCACCCGCACGATGACCCCGGGACCGGCGACCTGCCCGCCCGTCCCCCGACGCCGGCTGTCTCGTTCGAGGCCCTTCTCGCGCACCTCGCGGCAGGCGGGGATCGCGACCTCCGGGCCGCCGAGACGGTCGACGTCTCCGTCGAGCGGCTTCTCGAGGCCTTCGCCGGGCTCGAGCTTCTCGACACGGGCAGCCCGGCCGTCGTCCGCGCTGCGCGCCTCTACGAGGTCCAGCTCGTCTTCCAGGCCGAGCGCAAGCGCCGCGCCTCGGGGGGAAGCAGTACGAAACCGCGCCCTCCGTGCGTTGCCCCTATATGCAGCATGGGGTGGCGCGTTATGCGTTCCTGCTCCTCCTGGGCTTCGCGCCGCAGGGGGCGCGCCCGCCGGCGCCCATCCCCACCGTCCGCGTGCTCGTCTATTCAGGCCGCGGGCCGGTGAGCGTCGAGTCGCGCGGGATGGTCGAGGTCTTCCGTCCCGACCTGCCGAAGGCTCTGGGCGGATTCTCGAAGCTCCCCGCGCAGCCGGCGCTCCTCAAGGAGGGGAAGGTGCAGTTCGGGAATCCGGGGTTCGCCGAGCCCTGGCTCATCCTCCGCGGGCGCGAGCCGATCCGCGTGGGGGACCGTTCGTATCCCGGCGAGATCCACCTGGTGGCCGAGGGCGCCGCGCTCCGAGTGGTGAACGAGGTGGACCTGGAGCAGTACGTGGCCGGGGTGGTCCCGGCCGAGATCGGGTCCGGGGCGCCGATCGAGGCCATGAAGGTGCAGGCCGTCTGCGCGCGGAGCTTCGCGGTCGCGCGGATGGG
>JAHFOZ010000318.1 GCA_023261405.1 Planctomycetota bacterium | reverse complement strand
ACAGCGATCGCTTGCTGCGTGTGCACTTGAAATTGTAGTCGAGATGCCAGCACCTCCCGCGAAGACGAAGCGTTGCGCCCCGCCCGATGCGGACAGTGGTACGTCGGTTGCCTGCCATCGATCACCTCCGAGAAAGTGTCCCAAATCTGGACCACTTCACCCGGTCCGGCGCGGAGGTGATCTGCGCCTACTGCAAGTCGTTACAACTCAAAGAGCTTTGGTCGGGCCGGCGAGATTTGAACTCGCGACCTCCTGCACCCCAAGCAGGCGCGCTAAACCAGACTGCGCTACGGCCCGATGGCGGGATAGTCTACTTTTTCGAGCGGAAACTGACAACGTCCATTTTCGTCGCGGCGGACTCCACTTCCTTCGTGCCCTGGTAGTAGCGCGTCTCGCGGCGGACCACCCGGCCGGGCACCTGGTCCGAACGCCACTCGCGCTTCACCGTCCGCGCCGCGCCCGTGGCCTCCACCGTAACCTCGACGACGTGGCAGGCCAGCTCCTGGTCCCTCACCTTCAGCTTCTCGCCCGCCGCCACGAGCCGCTCCTCCTCCGCCGTGTTGCAGCGGCCGTTCGCGAAGGTCTCCACCCGCATCCGAACCGCCCAGGACGGCGCGTCGGACGACTTCCAGATCGTCGTCACCTGGCTGGCGTCCTTCCCCGCGTCGAACGTCAGCACGTACTTCGAACAGACGTATTTCTTCTCCCCTGCCGCCACCTCCTCCGCCCCCTTGCGCTCCCCCTTCCCCCGCGACCAGCCCGGCAGCCCCGTATAGTACGGGAACTCGCTCTCCCGCCCCACCGTGCGCAGGTTCAGCCTCGGCTTCTCTCCCTGCGATGTCGCCACCGTCCAGATCGACTCCGTCGCCTCTTCCTTGTAGATCAGGTTCCCCGCCGCATCCACCTCGGGCCGGAGCGACGTCTCGCGGCAGACGATCATCGAACCCGTGGTGAACTCCGCCCAGGGGTGCTTCCACCCGGCCACCGCCTCGCGCGCGGCCTCGTCGTCCTGGACGCAGGCCAGCAGCGCCAGCGCGCCCGTGAAGAGCCTCATCATCGAGGGGAGATTCTATCGGCGCCCCCGCCGGATTGCGATCCCTATTCGACCGGCTTGAGCAGCCCCGCGTCCGCCGACTCGTCCGTCAGCGACTCGAGGAACGCCACCAGCGCCGCGGCCTCCGTCGGCGCCAGCCGCAGCGGCGCCAGGATAGCCTCCGCGTGCCCCGCGGACGCGATCCTCCCGTCCATCGTCGAGTAGAAGCGCACCACCGCGCGCAGCGTCGCGAACTGGCCCTGGTGCATGTACGGCCCCGTCTTCGCCACGTTCCTCAGCGTCGGCGTCTTCACCTGGCCCCACGACTCGGGACGGACCGCCAGGAAATCCAGCTTCGCCGCCCCCGCCCCGGGACGGTCGCTGAACGCCCCCTTGCCGTTGAACGGGTCCGCCTTCGCGAGCGCGATCCCCGCGTGCCGCGAGGGTGCCGGACCGCCCCGCAACGGCGCGATCCCGAGATCGTGGAATTCCCCGTCCGTGAAGTTCGGTCCCCCGTGACAGGAGCGGCACTGCGCCCTCAGGAACACCTTCAGTCCCTGCCGCGCCTCCGCGGAGAGCGCCCCCGCCTTCGCCGGGTCCCGCGCCCGCACGCCCTCGGCGAAGACATCGAACGCCGAGCGCCGGCTCAGCAGCTTCCGCTCGTACGCCGCGACCGCCTTCCCCAGGTTCGCGAACGGACGGTCCGCCTCCGGCCCCTCCGGCATTGGGCCGAAGACCGCTTCGTAGGCCCCCCTCAGCCGCGCGTCCGCCCTCACCAGCCGCACCGCGTGCTCGCGCCGGAACCCGTGCTCCCTCGGGTTCTCCAGCGGCTGCAAGGCCTGGCTCCACGCCGAGTCCGCCCGCCCGTCCCAGAACCACCACCGGTTGTACGCCGTGTTCCACAGCGTCGGCACGTTCCGATCCAGCGGGAACCGCGTCGACAGCGCCTCGCCGTCGCCGAAGCCCTTCGCCGGATCGTGGCAGGTCGCGCAGGAGACCGTCCCCTCCCGCGAGAATCGCTTGTCGAAAAAGACCATTTGCCCGAGCCGCGCCGCGCCCGGTTGGTCCGCCACGGCGTTCGTGGGATCCGGCGGCGGAGGCCCCAGCGGCGAGTGCGAGAGGATCGCCTCCACCTCCTCCGCCGTGAACTCCTCGAACCCCGACGCCGGGCGCGCCGGACCCGTCCTCATGAAGAGCAGCGCGCCGGCCAGCGCGCCCGCGAACAGCGCGACGAAGAGCGCCCGCTTCACGGGAGCTCCACGTCCGTCTGAGCCCGTTCCGTGCGGCCCCCCTGCGAGATATCGATCGTCAGCTCCCAGCGCCCCGACATGTGCAGCAGCATCCCTTCCGCGCGGAAGGACCCGTCGGGCCGGCGCGAGACCCGCGGCACGCGGTTCATCCCGTGGAAGTGCTGCGGCATCCGCGCGTCCACCTCCACCGCCAGGTCCGGCGCGTCGGGCGCCACCCGGAAGACCAGCTCGAAGGGCTCGTTCGCCGGGATGGGATGCGGGATCGACCGAAGCGAGACCGTGTACGTCCCCAGGTTGCTCGCGATGCGCCGCTCGCCGGCCTCGGATCCTCCGCAGCCGGCCGCCAGCGCCAGGACCGCCGCGCAGGCCCCCCTCATCGCAGCAGCGGGGCCCCTTCCTTCGAGAAGAAGAACGCGGACTTCCCCTCGAGCGTGAGGCCCTGACCCCGATGGTTCCCGGCGTCGTCCACCAGCAGCTGATCCGCGCCCAGGAGCGCGATCGCCCCGGGGGCGCAGAATTTCCCGGGCTGTATCCCCCGGCCTCCCCAGCGCGCCGCGGGCGCCCCGGACGAATCGTACCTCAGCACTTCCCCCAGGAGCGCGTCGGCCACGTACACGTTCCCCTTTGCATCCACGGCCACGCCCGACGGGCGCCGCAGGCCCTCCCCGAGCGTGCGCAGGAGTCTGCCTCCCGCCTCGAACGCGAACACGCGGGCGGCGAGCGCATCCGTGACGGCGACCGTCTTCCCGTCGGGGGATACTCCCACCGCCTCCCACAAAGCGGGGGCCTCGTCCGCACGATGCAAGGTCCGCACGAACTTCATCCCGGCGTCGAAGACGAGGACCGCCGCGTTCCCCGAGTCGACCACGTAGATGTTCCCCTGCGCGTCGAGCGCCACCCCGCCCGGGACCGAGCGCTCCCGCTGGAAGCCCGGCCCCGCCGGGGCGAGCCGCCCGGGCTCGAAGGCGGCCAGCACTCGGACGCCCCGCGACGGGTCCGCCGGAAGCTCGATGACCTGCACCCTCCGGTTCCCGCGGTCGCTCACCACGGCGCGCCGCGTGGCCGGGTCGTACGCCACTCCCGCCGGCCCGTTGAACTCGCCCAGCTTGCGGCCGTAGCCGCCCGCGCGGAAGACCAGGCGGGAGGAGACGTTCTTCGTCACGTCGAAGAAATAGACGAAATGGTTGTCGGCGTCCGCCATCGCGGCCAGCGGGGAGGTCTCCGGCCGGACCGGCACGGGGGCGGACCGATGGGCGTGCCACCACGGGCGCGTCGTCACCCGACGGGCCAGGGGCGGCGGGGCCGGCGAGAAGATCTGCACCCGGTTCTCCAGAGGCTCGCAGACGGCCAGCCGGTCGCCGGAGGGGGAGAGGGCCAGCCCGGCGGGCGCGTGCAGCCAGCCGTTCCCGGTGTGCGCGGTCGCGGCGGGGGCTCCCCACTGTGCGAGAAGCGCCCCCGCGGCGTCGAAGAACTGGATCCGGTGATTCCCCGTGTCGGCCACCGCCAGGCGGTCCTTCATCCAGACGATCCCGCCCGGGCGGGAAAGGAATTCCGGCGGCTCCCCCCAGCCTCCCCACTCGGCGAACAGCTTGCCCTCCGGATCGAACGCGCGGACCCGGTGGTTCCCCGTGTCGCTGACGTAGAGGTTCCCCTTCCCTTCGAACGCGACGCCGGCCGGCGCGGTGAAGGGTCCCAGGTCCAGAACGACCTTGCCTTCCGGGGTGAAGACCCGCACTCGATGCGCCTCGGCCACGCAGACCCGCCCGCCGGTCACCGAGAGTCCGCGCGGCCGCTCCAGTCCCGGCCACGTGCCGAGATGCTTGCCCTCCTCGTCGAAGACCTGGACGCGCCCGTTGCCCGTGTCCGACACGAACACCCGGCCGTCGGCGACCGCGATCCCTTCTGGACCGAGGAAGGCCCCGGGGCCGGATCCCGCCACCCCCCATTGCGCCACCGGATTGCCGTCCGGGCGGAAGACTGCCACGCGATGGTTCCCCGTGTCGGCCACGTAGAGGCGGTCATCCTTCCCCCAGGCGAGGGCGGAAGGCGCCGCGAGCTTCTCGAGAGGCGCATCGTAGGCGCCGAACTCGTGGAGCGAGGGGCGGACGGCGGCGCTGTGGCGGTCGGGCTCGCCCTCCTGGAGACAGATCAGCGCCGCGAAGGCGCCCCGAAGGAGGGGATTCATCGAGGCGCGGATGCTATCACGGCCGCGCGATCCATTGCAAGACGTGGGGGGGATCCCCTCGCCCTTCAGGTCAATGCCGCCATCGGCAAGGGTGCCATCGAAAATCCCTCGAGCGGTGTCTCATCAGGCGATGACGATCCGCGCCCTCGCCGTCCTCGCGCTCGCCGCGCAGGCCGCGGCCCCGGAGATCCGGGTCGTGGAGGGAGATTGGGGGGGCGCTTCGGCCTCGGACATCCGCAAGGTCCTCGAGTCGGCGGCCGGAACGCTCGTCCCGCAGTTCCCGGGCCGGGAGTTCGGGACGATCGAGGTCTCCCGCGGCCGCGAGAACCCGATCACGCTCTTCCGCCGCGGCCCGAAGGGCGAGTTCCTCGTGCGGCTGAACGTCGAGGGGAATCACTGGGCGCAGTTCGCCTACCAGTTCGCGCACGAGCTCGGCCACATCCTCTGCCGCACCGGCGAGCAGGAGGACCAGACGAGCAAGTGGCTCGAGGAGACGCTCTGCGAGACCGCCTCGCTCTTCGCGCTGCGGCGGATGGGCGAGACCTGGACCGTGCGGCCGCCCTACCCCAACTGGAAGGGATTTGCGAAGTCGCTCACGGCCTACGCGGACGAGCGCCTCCGCAAGGCGGCGACCCCCGAGGGCACGACGCTCCCGGACTGGTTCCGCGCCGCCGAGCCGCTGATGCGCGCCCAGGCGGAACTCCGCGACAAGAACTCGATCATCGCGGCGTCGCTCCTCCCGCTCTTCGAGAAGGAGCCCGCGCGCTGGGAGGCGGTGGGGTTTATCCCGCCGGGCAACCCCAAGGAGCCGCGCACGACCGCCCAGTATCTGAAGGCCTGGCGTGCGGCCGCCCCCGAGAAGCACCGCGCGTTCGTCGGTCAGATCGGCGTCCTGCTGGGCGTCGCGCTCGACTAGGCGGACGCCTTCCCTTGCATGTCACAAAAGAGACTGGGGCTCTCCGTGACGGGTCAGCCGAGCATGCCCACCCGCATCTCGCCCCCGGGGTAGAAGGCGAGGAACCAGGAGAAGTTCGTCGCGTCGAAGTAGAGGCGGTCGGTCTGTGCGCCGGGCATCTGGAGGATGAGGTCGCTCATCGCGAAGAAGGCCTCGCCCGTAGTCTCGAACCCGAAGGCGGTATCCCAGAAGAGCACCTTGCCTGCAGGGTCGATCAGGGCCTCGATGGTGCGTTTGAACGCCGGGATGACCAGGGAGCCGTTCCAGCCCTCCAGCACGGCCTGGCCGCGGATCTGGCCCTTCACCAGGGCGTCCGCGACGCCCATCGTCCCCTCCGGAATGCCGCCGAGCGCGCGATCGAAGATGTCCTTGAGCCGGGCGCGGGCATCCGCCTGATAGATGAACTTCCAGCCCTGGTACTCGGGGGCGAAAGTGGGGCGCACCCGGTCGGGCACCAGCGTGCAGACCGTGTTCGGCGGGATCTCCGGCGTCGTCAGGGTGTGGATCGGCGATAGAAGCGCGGCCATCGGCTTGAGCTGCGCGAGCAGCTCGTCGCGGATCTGCTCCTTCGTGGGCGCGTTCCGCGCGGGGCCGGCCCCCTCCACGACCACGTGCACGGCGGTCCACTCCGGGATCGCATGGCGGATCACGTTGAGCGTGTCCGGAAGCTGCGCCTTGAAGAGCGCCGGGAAGACCTTGACGCTCCGGGGCGAGAGCGGGGGCGTCTTGATGAGCATGATCGACCGCGAGGATAACCGCGAACCCCGATCGAGTAAAGCAGTCCCGCGTCAGCGCTTCGACGGCTCGG